>NZ_JBHVDD010000151.1:0-10770 GCF_042802995.1 Streptomyces sp. NPDC057438 | reverse complement strand
GCGCGGGCGCCGCCCGGACCTACGTCGGTGGCAAGGAGAGCGGAAGGACTTGAATCATTTGGAGTGAATGAGAAGGAAGCCCCTCCATGGCCTCGCCGCGGCCAACGCTAGCACTCAGTCCGGGATCAGGTCGCGCAGATTTTCGAGGGTGATGATCCGGGAGTCCGGGTGCAGCCCCTCGGGCCGTTCGAGGCCGAGGTAGGTCACGGGCTCGTCCGGGACCGACCGCCCGTCCCACAGGTCCAGGACCGTGTCGCCGTCGGACATCAGGTCGATCAGGTACGCCACCGTCAGCTGCTCGCGCTCCACGACGGCCCGCACCACCTTGGACACCGACACCTGGTTCTCCTCCACCCGGTTGGCCTCCGTGACGCCCTTCAGATACAGGTGCAGCCACTTCGCGCGCCACCGGCCGTCGTCCCCGCGCCGGAACACCAGCGGCAGCGCCACCCGGCCCACTCCGCGCAGCTCCGACTTCATCCGCACCGTGCGCGGCTCGAAGGGCCGGCCCTTCTGCTCGCCGTCCCGCAGCATGAACCCGAAGAACGACTCCTCGACCTCCTCGAACCCCTCGCCCGCGTAGATGTTGACCTGCGGAACGACGAGGGGGGTCCGCACCCGGTCCAGGGAGAGGTTGATGAACTCCGAGGCCCCGTCGGGCGCCTCGGTGACATCGCCCGAGTGCTCGCCCCCGCCGGCCGTGAGGGAGGTGTAGGAGAGCCAGGAGTCGGTGCTGTAGTCGGCGCGCAGCAGGAGTGCCGAGAGGTCGTAGTCGGTCCGCCGCGCTGTCTCCTTCCAGTAGACGAAGAACCGCAGCAGTTCGCCCTCGACCGCCGAGACCGACCCGCGCGGCAGCACCCCGAGCCCGGCCGAGGTCGCCCGGCCGCTGAGCGGCAGCGCCACGTCGACGATGTCGGGGTCGACCAGCAGCCGACCGGCCCTGGGCAGCCGGCGCCGGATCTCGGCGTCGAGCGCGGCGATCAGCCGGTCGCGGTCGGCGGCCGGGACGGGCCGCCGCCGGTCCGGGCTCACCCAGGCGCGGCCCCGGCGGTTGACGAAGACCCGCGGCCGGTCGCTCTCCCGCTCGCGGTTGTGGAAGTGCTCGCGCACCGACAGCACGACCCGGGCGGAGACCCCGGGCGCCGCCCGTACCGCGGCGTCCACCACCGCGTCCCGCTCCGTCTGGTCGGTGGAGGCGCGCAGCAGCAGGTCCAGGGCGCGGAACAGCCTGCCGGGAGCGGACTCCAGCAGCCTCACCACACCGAGCACATCGCCCGTGTCGAGCAGCTGCTCGAACCGGCTGCCGAAGGACCGCGCCTCCTTCTCGCCGCGTGCGACGGCGAACACGTCGGCGGCGTGCGGCCAGCGCGGGTACTCGTGGGGGTGCAGGCGCTCACCGAGCCGTTTGAAGGGCTCCCGGTGCGTGTGCACGTCGGCGAGCTTCGCGGGGTTCGCCGCGACCACGGCGTCCAGGCCCGCGAGCAGGGCCCGGCGCACCGGACGCGCGAGCGGCCGGAACCGGGTCGGTTCCTGCAGCGTCACGTCGCCGCCCGACAGCGCGCAGGCCAGCCGCAGCACGTCGGTGACGGTGTCGAGAAGGAGGTCCGCGCCGACGCCGAGCCGGGCCGTGTTGACGACCGCCCGGTTCTCCCGCACCGGGACCCTCTCCGGCTGCGGGCCGAGCGCGCATCGCTCCGCGAGCAGCCGGAGGTCGGCCAGGTGCTCCTCGCCCAGCGGGGTGGTGCTGCCCGCCAGGGCCAGGTACAGGTCGGAGAGCTCGTCGTCCAGGGCCCGGCCGGCGTGCAGGACCGTCACCCGGTCGCCGGCCGAGGCGATCAGCTCGTCCTGCGCGGCCAGCATCTCCTCGTAGGTGTGCTGGTAGCGGCCGTACGTGGGCAGGCTCAGCAGGTCCAGCACCCCGTTCGCGAGCTGGGTCAGCACGTTCTCGCGCGACTTCTCGTCGCCGAGGGCCTGGGCGACGCACCGTGCCCAGAACTCCTCGGTGTCCGGTACGTTCGCCGGGAAGTCGATGAAGTAGGAGTTGTGGCGGACGTGGTCGCCCACCATCTCGCGCACGATGCGCAGCGTCCGCCGGGCGGTGTGCAGGACGGCCGCCCCGGACAGTCCCGACAGCCGCCGCAGCAGCTCCGCCGAGAGCTTGAAGCCCACGCCCATGAGGGCGGCGTCGAACTGCCGCGCGGCCGCGGCGCCGTCGCCTGCGGACCCCTCGGGTGCGGGCAGGCGGTGGGTGTGCCGGATGACCAGCGATGCGAGACTCTGCGTCATTGCGGGATGATCGCAGAGGTGTACGAACCGGCGCACGGGAGTTTCGCCGTACGCCGCCCGGCTCGGAACGGGTCCCGTCAGCCCTGTGCGGCCGCCTCCAGCCGTCCTCGCGCGTGGGCGAGGAAGCCGTCGAGGGCGAACTCGAAGGCGGCGTCCGCGCGGCCGTCGCCCACCGCGTCCAGGGCCCGCGCCAGGTGCGGAGCGGCCGACTCGTCGGTGATCTCCCACATGGCCACCGGGGCGGCGAGGTCCAGTGCCGAGCCCAGGACGACGTTCTCCAGCGCGACCAGCACCGGCATGACCTCCGGGAGGGGGAAACCCGCGTCGAGGAGCAGGGTGACGGCCCGCTCGTACTGTTCGAGGACGCGCGGGGCCCGTACCGGAGAGGTCATCAGGAGCGGGATGGCCCGGGGATGGGCGGCGAAGGCGGCACGGTAGGAGCGGGCCCACGTCTCCAGGGCGCGATCCCAGGGCCGGAGGGCGAGGGCGGAGGCGTCGATGCCCGCCGCGACCCGTTCGCGCAGCAGTTCCACGATGCCGTCCCGGCCGTCCACATGGTGGTACACCGACCCGGTCTGCACCCCGAGCCGCCGTGCGATCTGCGGCACGCTGAACTCACCCTGCGCGGCGAGGAGTTCCAGTGCCGTGGTGGTGATGCGCTCCCTGTCGAGCAGGGGTGTGCGCGGCCGTCCCATGTCGTCCGTCCCCTCCGGGGTCTTCCCAGCAGTCCGAGTGAAGGCTACATTGCGAAAACCGAAAGCCTTTAGGTTTACGGGTCCAGGTGATCCCGCACGGCCCGCTCTCCCGCCCCCGCCCGCAGCAGAAGGGCTTTCCCCATGACCGTCACCCCAGACGCGACCGCCCCCGGGGCGACCGCCCCCGGCCCGGCCGGCGGCGCGGACTCTCCGCCGCCGTCCCTGCGGTCCGGCTCGCTCGGCACCACCGACATCGCCTTCTTCGTCGTCTCGGCCGCCGCCCCGCTCACGGTGATGGCCGGCGTCGCCCCGCTCGCCATCCTGATGGGCGGCATCGGCGCCCCCGTCGGCTACCTCGTCGCCGGCCTCACGCTCGCCGTCTTCGCCGTCGGCTTCACCACGATGAGCCGCCACGTCCGCAGCGCCGGCGCCTTCTACGCGTACATCACCCGGGGCCTCGGCCGCCGGGCCGGTATCGGCGCCGCGCTCCTCGCGCTCGTCGGCTACAACGGCATGGAGATCGGCGTCTACGGCCTCCTCGGCACCGCCGCCCGGGACACCGCCGACGCCCTGTTCGGCGCGCGTGTCCCGTGGCTGCCCGTCTCCCTCGTGGGTCTGCTGCTCATCGGCTGGGCCGGCTACCGGTCCATCGACTTCGGCGCCAAACTCCTCGGCGTCCTGCTCGTCGCCGAGACCGGCATCCTCGTCCTGCTCGCCGGAGGAGTGCTGATCAAGGGAGGCGCCGACGGCCTCTCCGCCGCCTCGTTCGCCCCGGACAACGTCATGGTCCCCGGCATGGTGGCGGTCCTGGCCTTCGCGTTCGCCGCGTTCACCGGCTTCGAGTCCACCGTCATCTACCGCCGCGAGGCCCGCGACCCGGCCCGCACGGTGCCCCGCGCCACCTACCTCGCCATCGGGTTCCTCGGCCTCTTCTACGCCTTCGTCGTCTGGACCGTGATCCAGGCGTTCGGCGACGCCCAGGTCATCGCGGCGGCCGGCGCCAACCCGGCGGCCCTGTTCTTCTCGGCCATCACGACCTACGTCGGACCCTGGGCGGCCGACCTGATGCGCGTCCTCATCGTCACCAGCGTCCTCGCCTCCCTGCTCGCCTTCCACAACGCCATCAACCGCTACGGACTCGCCCTCGCCGAGGAGGGGATCCTGCCCAAGGCCCTGGCCCGCGTCCACCCGCGCCACCGTTCCCCGTACGTCGCGGGCATCGCGCAGACCGTGCTCGGCGCGATCGTCGTCCTGGTCTTCGCCGCGGCCGGCGCCGACCCGTACATGCAGCTGCTCCTGTGGGTGAACACCCCCGGCATGCTCGCCCTGATGCTGCTGCAACTGCTCGCGGCGCTCGCGGTGCCCTTCTACTTCCGGCGGATCACCCACTCCGAGGGCGTCCTGCGCACGGTCGTCGCCCCCGTCGTCGCGGCGGTGCTCCTGGCGGGTGCCATCGCCCTCGTCGTCAGCCACCTCGACCAGTTCACCGGCGCCTCCACCACGGTCAACACCCTCCTGGCGGCCCTCGTCCCCGCCGTCCTCGTCATCGGCCTCGTCCTCGCCCGGTGGCTGCGCCGGGCCCGCCCCGAGGTCTACGCGAACTTCGCCGCCGAACCCCCGGCCGACACCGGGCCCTGACCCCGCCCCAGCCGACCGCCGCCCCCACCACCCTCACCGGAGGAGACCCTTTCCATGTCCACCGCCGACCTCGTCATCACCGGCGCCCGTGTCCGCACCCTCGACCCCCGGCGGCCCCACGCCACCGCGCTGGCCGTGCGCGACGGACTGATCGCCGCCGTCGGCGAGGAGACGGACCTGCGGGACTGGCACGGGCCGGGCACCGAGACCGTGGACCTGGGCGGCGCCCACCTGGTGCCGGGCCTGGTGGACAGCCACAGCCACCCCGTGTGGGGCCTGGACATGGCCACCGGCATCGACCTCAACGCCGTGCGCGACCTCGACGGCCTGCGTGCCGCGCTCGCCTCGGGAGAACGCGTCGACGGCTGGGTGATCGGCCACGGCCTGGACCACAACGTCTTCGGCGGCCGCAGCGTCGACCGCGCCCTCGTCGAGGACGTCCTGGACGGTGCCCCCGCGTTCCTGCGCCTGTACGACGGGCACTCCGCCCTCGTCAGCGAGGCCGCCCTCAAGCTCGCCGGCATCACCGGGCCGCGCGCCTTCGAACAGCGCTCGCACATCGTCGTCGACGCCGACGGACGGCTCACCGGCCACCTCGTCGAGCACGCCGCGATGGAACTCCTCCAGCCCGTCATGCCCCGGCCCTCCTACGCCGAACGACGTGCCCGGCTCGCCGAGTTGCTCGGCGCGATGGCCGCCACCGGGCTCACCGGCGCCCATGTCATGGACCTCGGCGACCTCGACCTGGTGGCCGCGGTCGCCGAGGAGTCGGTGCTGCCGCTCCGGCTGCGGTTCGCGCCCTGGTGCATGCCCGGCGCCGACGCGGACGACCTCGCGCACCTCGTCGGACTCCAGAGCAGGGGCGGACGGCACTGGCGGGTCGGCGGCGTGAAGTTCTTCATGGACGGCACGGTGGAGGGCGGCACCGCCTGGCTGGACCACCCCGACTGCCACGGCCAGGGCACCGACGCGTTCTGGCCCGACCCGGCCGCCTACAGCGACGCGGTACGGCGACTGCACGGCGCCGGCGTTCGTACGGCGACCCACGCGATCGGGGACGCCGCCGTGCGGCACGTCCTCGACACCGTCGCCTCCCTGGGCCCGAGCGGGCGGCTCGCGCACCGGGTGGAGCACATCGAGTCGGTACCGGACGAGCTGGTGGCGCGGTTCGCCGAGGTGGGGGTCATCGCCTCGATGCAGCCCCCGCACACGGACTACACACGGGCGGACCTGACCGACGAGTGGTCCCTGCGGCTCGGTGGGGAACGCGCGGCGCGGGCGTGGCGGCTGCGTGATCTGCGGGACGCCGGCGCGGTGGTCGCCCTCGGGTCGGACTGGCCCATCGCCCACTACGACGCGCGAGCCGTGCTGGCGACGGCCAGGCAGCCGAGGGGAGCGGCGTCCGGCGGGACGGGACTCACCGGGACACAGGCGCTGGAGGGCTGCACGAGTCACGCGGCACTGGCCGCGGGCGAGGCCGGCGTCACCGGCCGTATCGCCGTGGGGTTCCGGGCCGACCTCACCGCGCTGGGGGCCGACCCCGTCGAGGCGCCGGCCGACGAGGTCGCGGAGGCACCGGTGCTGCTGACCGTGACGGGCGGGCACGTGGTGCACAGGGCGCTGTGAGCGAGGGCGAGAGGTGGGGCGGGGGCATGGAGCCGCCCGCCCCGCCCGGTCCTGTCGCCGGGCATCAGATCTGCAGCAGGGCACAGCGCTCGCGGTGACCTCGGACCGTTCCCTTCGGTCGCCGTGCGTCACGGTCAGGTGATCCGGGGCCGTCGGGGTCTGAGAAGAAGCTACTGATCGCAGGGGGGAAGGCGGGCGGGTCTTGCCTGCCCGCCCGAATCACGTCACACTGTTCCCGAACGAATGGTCGGTTGGGAAGCTGGTATCGATGACGACGACAGACTCCACCGGGGCGACGTCCCAGGACGCCAAGGGAGCCCCGGACGCGCTGCTGGAGCACTTCGAGGCGACGATCGCGCGGGATCAGCGCATCGAGCCGCGCGACTGGATGCCCGACGGCTACCGCAAGACGCTCGTCCGGCAGATCGCCCAGCACGCCCACTCGGAGATCATCGGCATGCAGCCGGAGGGCGAGTGGATCACCCGGGCGCCCTCGCTGCGCCGCAAGGCGATCCTCTTCGCCAAGGTCCAGGACGAGGCGGGCCACGGGCTGTACCTGTATTCGGCGGCCGAGACCCTGGGCGCCGACCGCGCGGACCTGACCCGGAGGCTGATCGAGGGCCGCCAGAAGTACTCGTCGATCTTCAACTACCCGACGGAGAGCTTCGCCGACGTGGGGGTGATCGGCTGGTTCGTGGACGGCGCGGCGATCTGCAACCAGGTACCGCTGTGCCGGAGTTCGTACGGACCCTACGCGCGCGCGATGGTGCGGATCTGCAAGGAGGAGTCGTTCCACCAGCGGCAGGGGTACGAGCTGCTGCTGACGATGATGCGCGGCACCGACGCCCAGCGGGAGATGGTCCAGGACGCGGTGAACCGCTGGTGGTGGCCCTCGCTGATGATGTTCGGCCCGCCCGACGACGCCTCGCCCAATTCCGCCCGGAGCATGGCCTGGAAGATCAAGCGGCACAGCAACGACGAGCTGCGGCAGCGTTTCGTCGACATGACCGTACCGCAGGCGGAGAAGCTCGGCGTGACCCTGCCCGACCCCGAACTGCGCTGGAACGAGGAGCGCGGCCGGCACGACTTCGGCACCCCCGACTGGGAGGAGCTGAAGCGCGTGATCACCGGCGACGGGCCGTGCAACGAGCGGCGGACGGAGCGGCGACGGACCGCCCACGAGGAAGGTGCCTGGGTCCGCGAGGCGGCCGGCGCCCACGCGGCCCGGCAGAGCGAACGAGCCCGGAAGGGGACGGCGGCATGAACGGCGGCACGACCGGTACGAGCGGCGAAGGCGCGGCCCGTACGGGCGACGGTGGCACGGCCCCCGCGAACGACACGGGCGCGGCCCGCCCGGACAAGGGGGACTGGCCGTTGTACGAGGTCTTCGTGCGCGGCAAGCGCGGCCTCAACCACGTCCATGTCGGCTCGCTGCACGCCGCCGACGACCAGATGGCCCTCACCCACGCCCGCGATCTCTACACCCGCCGCAACGAGGGCGTCTCGCTGTGGGTGGTGCGCTCCGAGCACATCGCCGCCTCCACCCGCGACGAGAAGGACCCCTTCTTCGAGCCCAGCGCCGACAAGGTGTACCGCCATCCCACGTTCTACGACATCCCCGACGACGTCCCGCACATCTGAGGAGCAGGGCATGAGTGACGACCACGTCTACCTGAGCCTCGCCGAGGGACACGAGGACGACGCCCGCTGGGCGTACGGGACCGGTTTCGAGGACCCGCTGCACGGTGTGGACACCACGGTGCCCGAGGGCGTGGACGCCGGTGAGCTCGCCGCGCTCTGCGTGTCGTTGGCCGACGACGCGCTGGTCAGCGCCCAGCGGCTCGCCGAGTGGACCACCCGCGCGCCCGAGCTGGAGGAGGAGGTCGCCCTCGCCAACATCGGCCTCGACCTCCTCGGCCAGGCACGCCTGCTGTACTCCCGCGCCGGGCAGGTCGACGGCACCGGGCGCGGCGAGGACGCGTACGCCTACTTCCGGGATGCCGACGACTTCCGCAACGTCCGCCTCGCCGAACTCCCGTGCGGCGACTTCGCGTTCTCGATCGTCCGGCTGCTGGTGCTGTCCAGCTGGCGCCTCGCGCACTTCGAGCGGCTGGTGGGACACCCCGACCCGGTGCTCGCGGCGATCGCGGCGAAGGGCGTCAAGGAGCTGACCTATCACCGGCAGTACGCCGCCGAATGGGCCGTGCGGCTGGGCGACGGCACCGAGGAGTCGCACCGGCGGATGCGCCGTGCGATGGAGCAGGTGGCCCCGTACGTCGGCGAGCTGTTCACCGCACACGACGTACGGGACGAGGTCGCCGACGTGCTCCGTCAGGTCACCGACGCGGCCGGACTGCCCATGCCGGTCTACCGGCCGCTGCCCGGCGCGGGACGGGCCGGCGACCACACCGAGCATCTGGTGCCGCTGCTGGCCGAGTTGCAGAGCGTCGCCCGCGCCCACCCGGAGGCGACATGGTGACCGTGGCGACCGAGGCGCGGCGCGCCCGGCACATCGCCGAGCAGGTGCCGGACCCCGAGCTGCCCATGCTGACCCTCGCCGACCTCGGAGTCCTGCGCGACGTCGAGCTGACCGAGGACGGCACGGTGGTCGCGAGTCTGACCCCGACCTACTCCGGCTGTCCGGCCATGGCCGAGATGCGCGCCGACGTGGCGGCCCGGCTGAGCGCCGCCGGGTACGCGCGGGTGGAGATCCGCACGGTCCTGAACCCCCCGTGGACCACCGACTGGATCACCGACAACGGCCGCCGCAAACTCACCGAACACGGCATCGCCCCGCCCGGCGCGGCACCACGGGGCCCGGTCCCCCTGCTGCTGTCACCCACCCGGCGGTCGGTCGCCTGCCCGCGCTGCGGCTCGGCGGACACCGAGGAGACCTCCCGCTTCGCCGCCACGTCCTGCAAGTCCCTGTGGCGCTGCCGCGCCTGCCGTGAGCCGTTCGAGCACGTCAAGGAGATCTGATGGAAGGCCTCAAGGAAGAACCGACGAGAGGCCCGCGTGCCGGGGCGGGCGCCCCGGCCGCTCCCTCCGCGCCGGTAGGGGCCGGTTCCGTCACCCCGGTGGCACGCACCCGCCGCCGCCCGGCCTTCCATGCCCTGCGGGTCGCCTCCGTGGAGCCGCTCTGCGAGGACGCCGTCGCCGTCGGGTTCACGATCCCGCCGGAACTGGCGGAGGAGTTCGCGTTCGCGCCCGGACAGTCGCTCACCCTGCGGCGTGAGATCGACGGACGCGACGAACGCCGCTCGTACTCGATCTGTTCGCCGGCCGGTACGACGCCGCGCATCGGTGTGCGGGTCGTGCCGGGCGGGCTGTTCTCGTCATGGCTCGTCGGCGACGTACGGCCCGGCGACACCGTCGACGTCATGGGCCCCACGGGGTTCTTCACCCCTGACCTGGCCACCCCGGGCCACCATGTGCTGATCGCTGCGGGCTCCGGCATCACGCCCATGGTCTCCATCGCCGAGTCCGTCCTGGCCGCAGACCCCGCCTCGACCGTCACCCTCTTCTACGGCAACCGCCGCAGCGGCACGGTGATGTTCGCCGACGAGCTGGCCGACCTCAAGGACCTGTACCCGGCCCGCTTCCAACTCGCCCACGTCCTGTCCCGTGAACCCCGTGAGGCGGAGGTGCTGTCCGGCCGCCTCGACGCCGACCGGCTCTCGGCGCTGATCGGCTCCCTGGTCGACGTCGGCAGCGCGGACCATTGGTGGCTGTGCGGTCCGCACGGCATGGTCCGTGACGCCCAGGGGGTCCTGGCCGGACTCGGGGTGCCGGACGACCGTGTCCACCAGGAGCTGTTCTACGCCGACGACGAACCCGTACGGGAGGTGCGGCACGAGGAGGCCGCCGCCGAAGGGCCCGTCAGCGAGGTCACCGTCACCCTCGACGGCCGCTCCACCACCGCTGCGCTGCCCCGTGAGCGGAGCATCCTGGAGGGCGCCCAACGCACACGTCCCGATCTGCCGTTCGCCTGCAAGGGCGGCGTCTGCGGCACCTGCCGGGCTCTGGTCACCGACGGCAAGGCCGACATGCGCCGCAACTTCGCGCTCGAACCGGCGGAGGTGGACGCGGGCTATGTCCTGACCTGCCAGTCGTACCCGGTGTCGGAGACGCTGACGGTCGACTTCGACACGTGAGGGTGGGGCGGGGCGGGGTGCGCTGTCGGGTGAGGGGCACGGGGCGCAGCCCCTGCATTTGGACCCGGTGGACACCGACGACGGTGGCGCGTCGACGGGTGGCGGTTGACGGCGGTACCTCCACCGGCGGTTCGGCGTCCCGCCCGGTGTCCGGATCCGCGTCCGGTTCGGGCGGCACCACCGGCGCCGCCGGCGGCACGGGCGGCTCCACGACCACCGGGGCGGCGGCAGCCTCGCCTCGACCGGTGCGACCGTCCTCGGCGTCGCCGCCTCGGCCGCCGCGCTCGCCTTGACGGGCTGGATCCTGCACCGGCAGGCCCGGGCGACGGCCCGCGGCACCACGGCCTGACCCGGACCGACCGGAGCAGCCC
>NZ_JBHVDD010000150.1:0-10981 GCF_042802995.1 Streptomyces sp. NPDC057438 | reverse complement strand
AGCACCATCCGTCAGCGCCAACCACCAGGTCACCGGGCCAATACCACTGACACTCAGATGACGAGGCTGAACTGACACTCCCCTACAGACTCGCAGGAGGCGGCGGAACCGGCGCGCCGGTCGGAGTCGGCGCGTGTGTTCCTGGCGTGTGCCGTGTCCGGGGATGTTCCGGCCGGTCGTGGGGCGTGGG
Source organism: Streptomyces sp. NPDC057438 (assembly GCF_042802995.1). Lineage (NCBI taxonomy): Bacteria > Bacillati > Actinomycetota > Actinomycetes > Kitasatosporales > Streptomycetaceae > Streptomyces > Streptomyces sp. NPDC057438. The sequence continues at coordinate 10,791 of NZ_JBHVDD010000150.1, read as the reverse complement.
TGTCCGCCGACGGCGGTACGGCGGTGATGTTCGAGCTTCCCGCAGACGTCGACGTGAACCCGGACGTGAGGCACGGGGAAGCGAACGAGCAGCGTCGGGCATTCGTTGACCTGTTGGCCGATGCCGTGGCCGCGCGGGATGAGGGCCGCGCGCTGGTCGGCCGTGACCTCCCGTCGAAGAAGACGCACGGCCGTACGGCCGGGGTCGAGAAGGGGCAGGCGTCCGCCTCGGTCAAGGGGCTGGACGTCAAGCCGTGGAAGGCTCCGAAGGTTCCGGCGGAGGGTTCGCCGCTGGACGTGGAGACGCTCGCCACGTGGGCCACGGTGGGGGATGTCGTGGCGGAGACTGAGGCGGCCTCCGGGGTGTGGCTGCCCATGGCTGCCGTGTCGTTCGCGGAATCGGCCATGGCCAACGGGTGGACGGTGGCCATGCAGCGCAGCACTGACGGGGGCACGGTCGCGGTGCGCGTCGCCGGTGTCGCGGTCAAGAGCGGTGAGCCGCTCGCCTATGAGTTGCTCGCGGTGTGGGACTGCGGGGCGTTCCGTGAGGACCGTTCGGCGGTGTGGGTTACCGGTCGGCGGGTGACGGGCAAGGGCACCCCGTTGTGGTCGGCGCCGGTCCGGGTGGGCCGGTCGGGCAAGCACCAAGATCCGTCGATGTTGGCGACGGTGCAGCATGCGGCGGAGCCGGGCACGCTCGCACGGGTTGCGCTGAGCAGCTCGGCGCCTGCCCCCGAGGGTGTGAGCGACCCGGGCGGCATGGACGGGTGGGAGGGCGAGGGCGGAGCGCTCGCGCGGGATGATGGCGGAGAGCTCCTCCCGCCGGCAACCCGTGACGAGGTGTCCGCGCAGGCGGTTGACGTGGTGTTCGACCCGTCCGGGGCGGACGTGTGGGAGGCAGAGGGCGGCACGGTGCCGGGCGTCGACACCCCGGCCCCCGTTGCGGCAGCTGTGGCGGTTATGCCGATCGACTGGGCGAAGCCTGCCGGGCGCGGTGACTGCGCGGCGGCGAACACGTGTGGCGGGTTTGGGGTGCTGCTGTGGGACGTGCCCGGCTGTGCTCCGCGCTGCGCCGAGTGCGCCGCACGGGCCATGGGACACTCACCGGCGGCACTGCGCGCGCTCACCCTGCCCGGGGACGTCGCGGAGGCGGAGGAGGAGGCCGAGGCAGCCGACATCGTCATCCGGCACACCCACGAAGACGGCACCACCGTGGAGGGCTCCGCCAAGGGTGACGGAGTGTGGGAAGCGTTGCGCCCGCTGGGCTGGACCTACCGGCGTAACCCGGGGATCTTCATCCGTGGCAGCCGCTACAAGGGCGCCGACCGGTGGAAGATCAACCGGGCCGCAGACGCGGTGCGCGCACTCGGCCTGTCATGCGCTGTGGTGATCGAAGAAACCATGTCGTTCGCCGAGCGGGAGGCCGCCCGCGTGGATGCGGCCGAGGAGCGGACGGAGCGGTACGCGGACCGGGCCGGACGTGCGGCGGCATCCTCGCAGTCGGCGCGGGATGCCTCGGACCGGATCGGCGAACGGTTCTGGATGGGCCAGCCGATCCTGGTGGGCCACCATTCGGAGGGGCGCGCCCGCAGGGACCAGAAGCGCATGCACAACGCGATGCGCAAGAGCATCGCCGAGGGCGAGCGCGCGGGCTACTGGGCATCCCGTGCGGCGGCGGAGGCTTACGAGCGGTACCGGAAGAACCCGGGGCGCACGCTGCGCCGTATCGAGAAGCTGGAGGCGGAGCGGCGCGGTGTTCTGCGGGAGCGCGACGGCGTCGACGACAAGGGCCGTACGGCGGATGTGTGGCGACGCAAGCCGTCCGAGGCGCGCCGGGAGGAGCTGACGCGCCGTCTGGCCGAGTACGACGAAGAACTGACGTACTGGGCGGAGACGATCAAGGAGGCGGAGCGGCGCGGCTTCAAGGTGTGGGGACGGGCCGACTTCATCAAGGGCGATTTCGTGCAGTGGCGGGGGTCCTGGTACGAGGTGACCCGGGTCAACGCCAAGACGGCGACCGTGCCGCACATCCACGCCGCGTTCGATGGCGGCACCGTCGGCGCCGTCGGCGGCTGCCGCGTGGTCACCCACGCGGCAACGGCTGAGACCCGGCACAAGGGCAGCACGTACACGCTCCCCTACAACGAGGTGAGCGGGCGTATGTCGGCCGAGCAGATGCGGGCCGCCCTGGCGGGCGAGGCGATCCCAGCCGACCCGCGCGACATCACCCCGGAGCCTGCCACGACACCGGGTTCATTGCCACCGTCGCCGCCGGCCTGACCGTCACCACGCCGACCCCCACCGCCTGACCACCCCATGGCCGGGCGCCCGCGGCCCCCGGCCGCCTCCCAGGAGTTCTCAGAGGAAGCACAGCTATGCGACTGAGTAAGCGCCGAGCGACCACCCTGAACCGACGCGCGCGGTTTCTGCACCAGCACCGGAAGCAGCGGGGCACGTTGCCGTGCCTGGAGACCGGCGGGACCCAGGTCTACGCCTACTGGAGCTGCGGTGAAGGCCTGGTGGTGTCCGTCCATCTGGACACCGGCGAGGTTCCCGGCGACCTGATCAGCCCGGATGGAACGATCCCGATCCGGATCACGGTCAACGGTGAACGTGTCTTCAGCGCCGACTGATGTTGAACCCTTCCCCGCAAGGGCGTATTATTGATTTTGCGGGTGAGCGGCAACTCACCCACCACCAACCCAACTCGCAGCAGAAGGACAGGGCATGGACTACATCGACACCAAGGACGTAGCCGCCGAGCTCCGTAACCGCCTGAAGAGCGCGTTCCCCGGTGTGAAGTTCAGCGTGCGCAAGGGCACCGGTACCGCCTCCGCGTGGATCTCCGTCTACTGGACCGACGGCCCCTGCACGGCCGACGTCGAGGAGCACACCCGCCCCATGCAGGGCGCGCAGTTCAACGGCATGGAGGACCGCTACGAGTCCACCGACAACACGGTCACCGTCACCGTCAAGGGCCGGAAGGTCACCGGTAAGCCGCTGGTCGACGGCATCAACACCCACCGGGACGTCTCCGACCACGCCCTGAAGGCCGCCGCCGTCCTGTGGTCCGAGGCCCACGACGGCACCGAGCCCCCCACCAGCGGCATGCTCGCCGCCTGCGTCGTCGACGGCCACGTCATCCAGGAGAACTGGGCCCCGCAGCAGATGTGGCAGATCGCCAGTGACGTTGTCCTTCCCCAGCGCTGGGCCGCCGCCAAGGAGCAGGCCGCCGCACAGGCCGCCCGTCCGGCGAACGCCCGCGAGCAGGGCGACGAGGGCGCGGAGGGACTCGCGCTCCAGCACACGGACGAAGACGGGACGACGGTCACCGGTACGCGTCTGGGCGACGGCGCCGCCGACGTCCTCAAGCGCCACGGCTTCAAGTGGCACCGCAAGAACCAGTACTGGTACGCCCCCGGCAGCCGTGACCAGCAGGCCGACACCGGGTTCATGGACGCGGTCGCCGCCGACCTGCGCGCCGAGAACCTGACCGTCACCACGGCGCAGCCCGAGCCGACCCCCACCGCCTGAACCGACACCCGACCGGCCGGGCGCCCCCCGGCGCCCGGCCCACCGAGCGGAGCCCCCATGCCCACGCACTACCCCACCCAGCCCGCCGGCGATCGCCCGCCCCCGTCCGCCACCGCCGCCGACCCCGGCACCGTCGAGGCCTGGGAGACGGACGGCGGAGCCACCGGTGTCGAGACTCCTCGCGCCCAGCAGGCACCGCCCACCGCCCACCGCCGCGCCCGGCGGATGTTCATCGCCCGTTGCGCCGTCGGGGAATTCGGATACCGCACGGCTGACGGCCTGGCCCTGACCGTGCACCGCGCCGAGGAGGACGGCGCCCCAGCTCTGTGCGGTGCTGCCCCGGCGTGGTGGGAGTCCGCGGACCCCGGACAAGCGCTGCGCCGGGTGTCCTGCCACGACTGCACCGAACTGTGGATCGAGCGGGCGGGAATCGGGCCCCGCTGGCAGGTGGCCGACTGCATGCGATGGGCGGTCTACCGGACCGAGCGCAGCCGGTACGGGACGCTCGTCAGCGTGTTCGACGGCTACGTCACCCGATGGGACCGCGTCATCGGTCACCGCCATTGGTGCTTCTACCACTCTGCCACCACGGCCGGTGTCCGCATCTCCGCCTACCCCCGGCAGGGCGACGAGCGTAAGCAGTGGTGGTTCCCCGCCGCGCCGCAGCCGACGCCCGCCAGCGCGTAGGGCAACGGCGCACCGCCCCCTCACCGCCGGTCCGGGCAGCACCCCGGACCGGTTGCACCACACCACCCCGAAAGGCGGCATGTCATGGCTGGAAAACTCAGCAAGGAGCAGACCAAGCAGCACAACCGGGCGCTCGAACTGGTCGACATGGACCGGGACTTGACCGAGGAGGAGCGGGAATTCGTTCTCGACCACTTCCACGAGTCCGCGAACATGGGCCGCACGCTGGACGGCGCGTTCTTCACACCAGCCGAACTCGCCGGCGAACTCCACCACGTGATCCCGGGTGACCGCATCATCGACCTGTGCGCGGGCATCGGACGCCTGGCCTGGCACGCCCGCGACTACTGGAACCGGCGCTGGGAGCGTCTCCCGCCGCGCGAGATCGTGTGCGTGGAGAAGGACCCGGAGTATGTGCGGGTCGGGCGGCGCGTCCTGCCGGAGGCGACGTGGATCTGTGCTGACGTGCTCGACGTTCCGGGCCTGAACCTCGGTCCCTTCGACTGCGCGATCAGCAACCCGCCGTTCGGGCGGATCAAGCGCAGCGGCAACGCCCCCGGGTACCGAGGGCCGCTGTTCGAGTTCCACGTGATCGCGGTCGCCGAGACGCTCGCCCGGCGGGGGGCGTTCATCATCCCGAGGGAGTCCGCCCCGTTCCGCATCGAGACCGGATTCGTCTCGCAGGACTCGCCCGCGTACGAGCGATTCCACCGCGAGACCGGGATCAAGCTCCGCCCCAACCCCGGGATCCCCACGGACTTCTTCCGCGACCAGTGGCGCGACGCCTCACCGGCCGTCGAAATCGTGGTGCACAACCGCGACGAGGACGAGTTGGAGACCCAGGCCGCGCGCCCCGAGCAGGAAGCCTTGGCCAGCCGTACGCACACGCCGAAGGCCCCGCGCACCAGCGCAACGCCCAAGGCTGCGCAGTCGGCCGGGTTCAGCGACAGCGGCGGGGACACGCTGTTCTGAAAGGGGATTGATCAACCCCCATCAAGGTGTATTATTGATTTTGCAGGTGAGCGGCAACTCGCCGGCCGCCGACCGACCCGCAACGAGCAGACAGGGAACCGCACATGGGCGCCTACGGACACGAGATCACCGCCGGAATGCTGGTCTTCGACCGGGAGGACTTCGCCGCCTACCGGCCCGGCTCGGAGCCGGTCTGGCTGGTCGAGAAGGTGGCCGGACGCGAGGAGCGCCATCCGGTCGGCGGAACCACCATCTACAGCACGTACGCGAATGTCCGGAACGCCGAGGTTCACGGCAGGGACACCACCCCGTCCAACTCCGGCTGGACCGGTACCAAGCCCGTGGGACGGCTGGTCGAGGCCGCCGCCGAGGACGACCACACCAGGCCGGGCACCTTCCGCATGGACCGCGCCATGGTGGCCTTCCTGCGCGCAACCCGCTTCCGGGGGTCCACCTCCGACGACTACCCCACCGTGCGCGACCTGGTGAACGCCGCCCCCTACGACCGGCACGGGTTCCTGGTGGGCGCGCGGACCGTCACCCCGCACGGCCTGCGCTACGAGCTCGGCGCCCTCTCGGTCTGCCTGGGGAACCTGTTCTGCGATCTGAAGGCAGGCCGCATGACGGCCGCCGACCTGGAAGCGGGCGGCATGTCCGTGACGCTGCTGGACGCCACCCGCGAGGCCCTGCGCACCGCCGACTCGGCCGTCAGGGCCTGACCGTCCCGCCGGGCGCCGACCACGGCGCCCGGCCCCCTACCGGATGAGCGGCAACTCATCCGGCACCACTCGAAACAGGAGGACGCACCATGGCCACCATCCGCCGGAACTGGACCAAGCGCGTTGCGGAGATCCGCACGGCCGCCCGCACCTGCCGCGCCTACGACTCCGACAGCGGCAACATGCTGCCGGTCGACCCGGCCCGCGCGTTCGAGGCCTGGGAGCGCACACCGCGCGCCCGGCTCACCGAGGACACCCCCGGCCAGAAGTGGACGGTCCACGTTCACTCCAACCAGTTCTACGTCCTGACCGCCGAGGAGACCGCCGCCCCGGCGGACGACGCGCCGGCCGCCGACGCCCCCGCGGCTCCCCCCACCGCCCCTCCCGGCCCCCGGCACACGCGCCAGGCCGCCGGACCGGCCAGGACTCAAGACCACGGCGCGGCTCGCGCCCTGGCACGCCGTAGGGTCGCAACCCGCGCACCGGGCCGTGACCGCCTGCCCGCCCATGTGCCCGCCATGGCGGCCGATCTCGTGGGCAGGACCGTCCGCGTGAAGCTCGCCCAGGGCTACAGTCACGGGCAGATCCGGGAGGAGTTCGAGCACGCGCGCGCCGAGGCCGAGACCGCCGGGGACGCCGGGAGGGCAAGGGGCCTGGGGACGATGCTCACGGTGCACGCCGCGATGGCGGCCGAGGAGAGGGCCGCCGAGCCGCCCACCGGCCCCTCCCCCGCCGACACCGGCGGCAGCTGCCCGGATGAGCCGCAGGAGCACCGCCCCGGCTCCCCCCGAACCGGCCGCGCGCGCAGTGACAGCGTGCTGTCCCGTATCGACGCCGTCCTGCATGACGGGGCCGTCACCGACGACCCCGACGTCAGCGGCGACGCCATGCGGTCGGTGCCCCTGGCTGAACCGGACGAAATCATCCATGCCTACACCCGCGCCCAGGCCCTGGCGGACGGCGTCCTGACGGCTGCCGACGCCGAGTTGGCCCGCGAGGCCGGCTTCGTAGTTCCGGTCGCCCTCACCAGTGCCGTATGGGAGGGCTGCGTGGCCTGGAACGACGGCGACAGCGAGCGGCAGGTGCCGCAGGACGAACGCGGACGCCTGTGGGACGTACTGACCATGGCCCGCGCGGCGATCCGGCGCGGCGGCGGGGACGGCGACCGGGTCACCGTCGACCTGCGGCGGGTGCCGCGCGACGGCCGCGCGCGGCAGGCCCGGCCGGTCCAGCTCGTCTGCGCGATCGGGCCCGGCGACCACGGCGAGCCCGTGATCACGATCATGGAGCCCCACGAGGACTGACCCCCGCCACCCGAGGGGCGGACCCCGCCCGCCCCTCGGGTCCTGGCCGACCACACCGCCGCAGCTCCCCGGATGAGCGGCAACTCATCCGGCACCAACCCGTCGGAAGGGCGAACCGTCATGCCGTCCATCACCTACCAACTCGCCGCAGAGGCCGCGCCGTTGATGCCCGGCGGCGGCTGGACCGTCCGCGCGTACACCGTCGCCAGGGAGGAGTGCGCCGCCCTGGAACACCCCGACGGCCGGTGTATCAAGATCTCCCCCGCACGGCGTGAGGGGTACGTCCGGGCGCAGGTCGCCTACCCGGACACGTCGTACCACCTGACGGAAGCGGACTCTCCCAGGACCGAGATGCGCGCCGACCGGGGCGGCAGGGTGCTGGAAGAGGCCGTCCGCACCAAGCTGATGCCGGTGTACGACGAGACCTACCCGGAGGTGCTCGCGGCCAACGAGAAGGCCCGCAAGCACGCAGAGGCCCGGGCCGCCCTGGCGGATCACCTCGTGTCCGTGGTCCCGGGGGCCGAGGTCACCCGGTCCGAGCCGTCCCCGACCGTCGAGTATCGCAAGCGCGGGACGATCGAGCGGGTGACCGCGCAGGTTCTCGGCGACGGCCTCAACATCGTCACCTTCCGCTACGTCGACGACGAGGCGACAACGGCCGTCATGAAGGCGTACGGCGACGTGATCCGCCGCACCGCACCGGCCCCGGACGGCCGTTCCGGTCACGCCCGCGAGGACGCGCGATGAGCACGCCGACCGCCCGCCACCGCTGCCCCTACCGGCCGGGCGCACCCTCCTGGTACGTCCGCGCCACCCGCAGCGCCCTGCCCGCGAGCCGCTTCCCCGCCGCCGAGCGCCAGCAGCTCACCGGAGAGCAGGTGGCCGTGTCCGTGGGCCACTCCGGCGAGGACGGCACCGCCCACGTGACGCTGCAAATCGGCCGCCATCTCGGCAAGCCGCCGCGCCCCGGACCGGCCCGCGACACCTGGCTGCGGGTGCGTGCCGACATCGCCGCCCGCCTCCAGCAGGCCGGGTTCGCCACCGTGCCGACCAAGGCCGGCGTACGGTCCACACCGCCCCGGCCCGAGCCGGTCGCCGTCCACCTGGAGCACGGCGACGTGTTCCGTGACGGGCTCGACGCCTTGGGCCGCTACCGCATCTGGTGCCCCGAGCACCCCCACCTGGCCGGCCGCCTGCAGAACGCTCACGGCCTGGGACCGCAGGTGTTCACCTACGTCTACGCGACCCACAAGGCCCGGCATCCGGTCTGGCCGACGGGCTTTCGCACCCTGCACGCCGCCGCCGAAGCGTGGGCCGCCCATATGGGCCTGCCCCCGGTGTCTGTGACCGAGATCTGACCGCCCCGGCGCGTCCGCGCCCGCCCGAAGGAGCCCCCTGTGTCCGACCGTTCCGCGCTCCAGCTGTACGTCTACGCCCTGCCCGAGGAGGACCGGGCCGCCGTGCAGCTCGGCATCGACGACAACTGCCTTGAGCCATACGAAGACTCCAGCAGCGGCATCGTGCTCGGGATGCGCTACCAGACCGAAGAAGTCCCGGTCGACTCCGCACACGATCTTGCTGTGCATCTGCTCGTGAGCGCCCCCGGTACGGCGTTCGAGCTGTGGCAGGACCCCGTGTTCGAGCACCCCGGCCACTACGTGGCGCATCTTCCCGGCATCGGCGCCTACGAGGGGCGGTGCGACTCCCACGGCTCCCCTCTCGTGAAGCTCACCGAGGTACTCGACACTGTGACCACGGCCCCGGACAGTCCCTCCGCCCTCCCTGAGGACGAGTTCACGCGCCATGGGCCGTTCTTCGCCGCCCTGCGGCGCGCCCAGGCCGCACGGCGCCCCTGACCTGCACGGTTACCTGACTCACCCTCAGAAAATAGGTGTTGCCCCTCCCCCGAAAGAGCGTATAATTGATTTCACGAGCAAGCGGCAACTTGCTCAACACCAACCGATCGCACGAGGAGCAATCCGTGAGCGACACCGCAACAACCACACCGATGCAGCGGGTCACCCTGCGGCTCGGCCAGATCCGCGTCAACCAGAACAACGTCCGCCAGGACCTCAGCCTGGACGAGAAGTTCCTCAAGTCCATCGCGGCCAACGGCGTGAAGGTCCCCGTCGTGGTCCTGCCGCTCGGCGAGGACACCTACGAGCTGAAGATGGGCCACCGGCGCTACTTCGCCTCCCGGGCCGCCAAGGAGACCGAGGAGGAGCAGGACGCGATCGAGGTCCCCGCCTACGTGCTCGACCCCTCCCTGCGCGAGGCGGGCGAGGACTTCATCGACCAGCTCATCGAGAACGACGACGACTACCGCCGGGGCCTGACCGAGCTGGAGCAGGCCGACGCCCTGTTCGGCGCGGTCGGCGCGGGCATGAAGCAGGCGAGGGTCGCCGAGCTCACCGGCCGCACCCGCAAGGACGTGTCCCAGGCGGTGAAGACCGCCAAGACAGTGGGCGAGCGGACCCGTTCGGCACTCGCCGAGACCGGCACCTATGACCTCGACCTCGAAGTCCTCGGTGTGCTGGGCGAGTTCGACGACGACGCCGACGCCGTAGACCGGCTGCTGGAGGCCCACTCCAAAGGCCGCTTCGAGTTCCAGGTGCAGTGGGAGCGCGACGACCGCGCCGAGCAGCAGGCCCGCGCCAAGGTCCGTCCGCAGCTCCAGGCGGCCCGGGTGCGGCTGGCCGAGGACTCCGACACCCTTCCGTCGACCGCCGAGCAGCTCGCCGAGCTGGACGGCCCGGACGGCGAGCCGCTGACCGCCGAGGCCCACACCGGGTGCCCGGGCCACGTGGCGACCTGGGCCGAGAACCCCCAGGAGCCCGGCGAGGTGGACTACTTCTGCACCGACCCGGACCTCTTCGGCCACCGCCCGCCCCAGGAAGACGCCCCGGAGACGGACGACGAGGCAGACGTACAGCCGACCGAAGCGGTGGAAGAGGCCAAGTCGTCGGAGCCGTCGCGCGAGTACGTCAAGGCGGGCAACAAGGCCTACCGCGCCGCCGAGAAAGCCCGGCAGACGTGGCTGAAGGACCTGCTCGGCCGCAAGACCGCGCCGAAGCCGCTCGCCGCGTTCATCACCGAGCAGCTCCTGACCTGCCCCAAGCCGGTGGCCCAGTGGTCGGGCGACGTCGGCCGCCACAACCTCATCAAGGAGCTGACCGGCTACAGCACCCTTGCCGAGCGCACCAAGACGGCGACCCCGGCCAAGCTCACCCTGCTCAACTTCGCGGTGCTCGCCGCGACGTTCGAGAAGCGGATGAACGAGGTTCGGACCTGGCGCACCGACCTCACCGCCCGCTCCGCCGTCTACGAACTGCGCGAGATCCGCGAGGACGCCCGCACGTGGCTGACGTTCCTCGCCGAGATCGGCTACCCGCTCGCCAGCGTCGAACAGGCCATCGTCGACGACGAGCCCTACCAGGAGGGCGAGCCGGACGCGGACGACACCGACGCCCAGGCCGACGAGGAAACCGAGGACACCCCGGACGGCGCGAGCGCCGAGGACTCCGAGGACGCGTCCTGACCCGCTGCCCGGGCCGGACCACGCGGTCGGGCCCGGGC
>NZ_JBHVDD010000149.1:0-11269 GCF_042802995.1 Streptomyces sp. NPDC057438 | reverse complement strand
TCAGTGGACCAGCCGTAACGGCTGGTCCACTGATCCCCAAGGCCGGACTACAGGCGGCGACACGCGCGTGTCATGTGTGTTTCGTTCTGCTGCGTCGATAGGAAGTCACGCAACCCGATTGGAGGGATCGCGTCAACGGCAGAGCTTGTCCAGGTCCTCCGAGAAGGACGGGAACTCGGCCTGTGCCTCGGTGATGATGTCCCGGGCGGGTCGGCGCGCCGTGGTGGCGTGGCGCTCGGCGAGTTCGGTCAGTGCCGGGTTCGGTCGCGCTTCGCGCTGCTCGTACTCGACGACCTCCATCGGGCCGAGGCCGTCGGCCAGCAGCCACAGGAAGTCGGACAGGTTGCCGGCCACGACGCCACGCCCGCCCTCCGAGCCCAGGAACACCACGGGCTGTTCGGCGAGGGGCCGGCCCGGGCTCACACGCCACAGGGCGACGAGGCCGCCGGTGCCGTCCTGTCCGAAGACCCGGTAGGCGTCGCCGTCCAGTTCGTGGTTGCCGGTCCAGTTGCGGATCCAGTCGGTGGTCTCCTCAGCGGACTCGAAGGCGTCGTAGGGCTCGAAGTCCACGCCCTCGCCGTCGTCGTAGTCAAACTCCACCTGGGCGACGGCGGCCAGGGCGGGCGGGAAGCGGCGGTCGTCGCCGGTCGTCTCGATCATGCCCGCAGGCTAGCCGCCGCCACTGACAACGGCCCTGTATTCACCGCAGCTGTGGTGGCCGCCCTGGAAGCCACCTCAGGTGCCGCTGTATGGGCCGCAACCACCCCAAGATTTCCCGGAACTCCCGCACAACTCTCCCGCCACTTCATCAGTCTCCTGTTCGGCAACCTCTCTGACAGCCGGAGAATCCGGTCCCGGGCCCGTGTCTGCCGAGGACGCCGGCCCTCCCGCCCCCGCCACGGAGTCCCTCACCTTGCGCAAGCGCACGTTCCCCCTGACCGTCCTGACCACCGCCCTCCTGACAGCCGCTCCGGCCCTCCCCACGCCCACCGCCACCGCCGCCCCTGCCAAGCACGCCGACGACTTCAACGGCGACGGCCGGCGCGACCTCGCCGTGGGTGACCGTGGTGCCACGATCGACGGCAAGAAGCGGGCGGGCGCCGTCATCGTCATCTGGGGCACGGCCAAGGGACTCGACCCGGCCCGACGCACGGTCGTCTCACAGAACAGCCCCGGCATTCCAGGCGCCGCGGAGGCGTCGGACCACTTCGGTACCACCATCACCACGGCGGATCTGAACTCGGACGGTTACGCGGACGTCCTGGCGACGGCTCCCGGCGAGAACGACGGCCGGTACAACGGCACGTTCACCGTCCTGTGGGGCTCGAAGTCAGGTCTGACCACGGGAAGTTCTTACCACAACCCGCAGTACCGCGATCGCGGCTTCGCGTACGACCTGGCCGTCGGCGACTTCGACAAGGACGGCAAGCAGGACGTCGTCGCGGTCGACGGACGGAACATCTGGTATCTGCGGGGCCCGTTCACCGAGTCCGGCAAGCGCGGCAAGGCTACCAACCTCGACCCGACCCACGGAGACCACATCGAGTCGTACACCGTGGTGTCCGGGATGGTCACCAAGGACGGCACGACCGACTTTGCCGTGCTTGGCTGGGACTGGGACGCCCACGGCATCGGCAAGGAGGGCAACGGCGTCTGGTTCTACAAGGGCGGCCCTGGTGCCCCGAAGCGAACCAAGAGGATGCCCCTGCCCGACGGTGCCAACCTCCTGACGGAGGCGAGCGCCGCCATCGCCGACTTCGACCGGAACGGCTACGGCGACCTCGCGCTCGGCAGCCGCCGCTCGGGCAAGGGCGGCACGGTGTACGTCTTCCCCGGCACGTCCACCGGCCCCGGCCGCTCGCCTCGACGGATCACCCAGGCGACGCCCGGAGTGCCCGGCTCTCCGGAATCCTCCGACACCTTCGGCAGCGACGTGTCGGCCGGCGACACCGACGGCGACGGGTACCCCGATCTCGCGATCGGCGCCCCGGGCGAGGCGATCGGCGACAGCCTTTTCCGCATGGGTGGTGTCACGGTCGTGCGCGGCGGCAAGGCGGGCCTCACCGGCAAAAGGGCCCGCCTATACGACTACGCCACGGCCGGTGTCGAGGGCGAGCCCGACGAACGCAACGACGCCGGGCTCGGGCAGTCGCTCCTCCTGCGGGACTTCACCCGGGACGGCCGGGCCGAACTCGTCGCCGCCGCCCACTCGGCGGGCCGTCTGCATATTCTCCCCGGCACCTCCTCGGGCCCCACAGGCAAGGGTTCCCTCCTCCTCGACGCCAAGAACCTGAACCTCACCTCCCTCGCCAAGTTCTGGGCCGAACTGCCCAACTAACCACCCGCCACCCTCACCTCGAAATCCGCAGCACGACGCGCTACGTACCGCCCGAGGTCGCGCCCAGTGAGCGATCCGGCGACAGGAATGCCGGAGGCGGCTGCCAGGACAAACGTCAGGACGCACACCACGGGGCGGTCTGCCACAACACGCCCGCACGGCACTCGGCCATCTCCCGGCTCTCGGCGCCGAATGGGCGGCGTGTTCTGTGAAGTCCACCAACCTGTTACAGGGTGCCGCGCACCAGGCGCCCCAGGACTCGAAGGTCCTGGGGCGCCTTGGGCATCGTGGGTTACGGGTACGGGCGTGTTGGGAGCTGAGGAACATCGGAACGAAAACCGGCGTTGAAAGGGCGTTTCTGTTGGTGAGTCGGCAGGAGCCGATGAGGGCTGCGGCGATGCCGACGAAGGTCCGGAAGTGTTCGGCCTTGCGCTCGTGGCGGTGCAGGCGTCTGCAGCCGGCGAGCCAGAGCACTCGGCCCGACAGCCGGATCAGCGACCGTACGCCATCATGGTCTGTCGGCGGCATACTGGCCATGCCGGTGTGCGCACCTTGGTCTGGCTCAGTCGCCGAACGATGCAGGATGTGCCTGGAAGAGGTCCTGGTCGACCAGGGCTTCAAAGACGCCGTGATCATTCACGGCGCGGTGAAGGACATCACCGTCGAGGTGGTCCGACGCAAGCCAGCGACGAGGGCAGAGGCTTCGTGCCGCAACCGAAGCGGTGGGTGGTCGAGCAGGTCAACGGCACCCTCATGCTGCACCGGCGCCTCGCCCGTGACTACGACCACCGGCCCGACAATGCGGCCTCCCGTGTCTACTGGGCCTCCACCGCCGGCGTGCTCCGCCGCCTCACCACCCCTACATCCGCTTGGCGGGACGACGTGGAGCCGGCCGCGTGAACGTCAGCGAACGCCTGCGGCTGCTCCAGACCGAACACGATGAGACCGCCCTGCGAACCGACAGCCTGCGCGAGCAGATCGCGGCTCACCACCGCCCTCGCCGAGGCCCCGCCTGGCCGAGCTCACCGCGACCCGTAAGGTCATCGACGGCTTCACCCCTCCCGATCACGCAACAGCCCCCGCGGAGACCACCACCGCCACCGTCTACCAGCGCATCGTGACCGCGTTCAACGAGCAACCCGGGAAGGTGTTCCGCGTCCGCGATCTGCGCGCACACCTCGGCCTGCCCACCGACGAGCCCTCGATCAACGTCACCCGTTCCCGCCTGGGACGACTCGTCTGCCAGGGACTCCTCGAACAACCCGGACGGGGCCGATACCAGAAACGGACTTAAAGCCCTCTCAGTGGGCTGCGCGGACTGGTGCGATGTCGATGTGTTGGGCTGGAGGCGTCAGCCGCGGTCGGGTGTGATTTCCAGCAGGTGGTCGATGTGGCGTTGGAGGGTGGCCAGCGCCGTGGCCGGGGATTGGTGGCCTGCCAGGACGTGGACCGTGAGGCCGTCGGCCAGGGCGAGGAGCGTGTGTGCTTCGCGATCGGGGTCGAGGTGCTGGAGGATTTCCTGGGTGTCCTGGCCGTAGCGGATGAGCCATGCGATGAGGCCGTGGAGCTTGGCATAGGTGTCATGCAGGACGGTGGCCAGTTTCTCGTTGGCAGGGGCATGCGTGATGAAGGCCAGCCAGACGTGAGCCTGTGTCTTCGATTCCTCATCCAGCAGGGCGAGTTGGGCCAAGGTGTGGGACAGCAGGGTCGACGCGGCCTGGGGGGTGGACGTGGCGGCGATGCGCTGGTTGGCGCGCTGGCTGACGTGGTGGGAGATGTGCTCCAGCGCGAAGAGCAGCATGTCCTGCTTGGTGCGGAAGCACCGCTGGACAGCGCCCATGGACACGTTGGCCTGGGCCGCGACGTCGCGGAGACTGACGGCTTCCATGCCCGAGCGCGCGATCAGGGTGCAGACCGCCTCGGCGATCCGTCGGCGTCGGTCCTCGTAGTCGACCTGCCTGGGCACGGTTTACTCCTTCCCACGTTCTGATGCACTTGCATCGTATCCGGTTCCGCTGCACGATGTGATGCGACCGCATCGGAATGATGCGTTAGACACCGGGAGGGAAGGCTCGTCATGGCGAAGCAGCTCAAGAGGACGGACGGCAGCTCAGGTCAGGGGCTGCTGTGGCTGTTCGGTGCCATCTTGGTGATCCAGGGCTTCGGCTCCGCCATCACGGAGGCGGGGTGGGATACAAGCTTTGGCGTCGCCGGTCTCCTGCGGGCAGCCCATATGCCTGAGTGGGCGACTCTCCTGGTCGGCTTCGCGGGTTTGGCCCTGCTGGGAATGGCGGCGCGCCGTCATTACGCGAGGAGGTGGGCGGACCGTCGCCTGTGAGAAGCCGTTAGGCCGATCGGCGAGCTGGGATGCTCCGGGTGTGTTCTCCGGTCCAAGGCTTCATGGGCGAGGGTCGCTGTCGTGACCAGGCAGACCGGGGCGCCGACCTAGGCGAGGTCGATGCAGACCCCCTGCCGCGACACGGCTACAGTCACGCGCAGAGGGCCGGAACCAATGCCGGTGGCTCCGCCCTCTGCGCACAGCGGGCGGCTCAGTCGATGTCCTCGCGCGGCGTGAGGAGCGCGAACTGCGTCTCGCGGGCCCTCCTTACTCAGTTGCCCCTCGAGGGCGAGGACCTGGCGCGGGGTGCGGACTGTCCCCGTGGGCGGGGCGTCGGATCGCCTGCGCAGATCAACGGGCTGCGTGTAGTGAACTCGGAGTCTGCGGACGGGGGTTCGCGGGCTTGGCACCTCCGCAGCCCGCGCGTTTTGCGAGCCTTGAGCGGCCATACCTCTTCGCGGGACGCCGCGGAGAATCTGACACGATCGTGAGACAGAAGGCTCTGGCCACGCCATGAGACACCCTGAGAGCGCCCTGACAAAAAGCAGGCCACAGCCTCTTCACATGACGCCGAGCCTGAGAACCTACACACAACGTCAGGCCTTCGCGTGGCGTTCGCTGAGCGTGGGTGGGGTGTCGACCGCCCGGCTGCCGGCCTCGTCCTGGTTGGCGGACTGGGTGTGTCGACACACGTGCCGGAGCGTCATCAAGGGTAGGCCGCCGACGGGTAGGAGGCAGGTGGGGAGTTCTCCCCACCTGCCTCCCTGTATCGTCATCCTCGGTGTGACCTGTGCAAATGCCAGTTGAGCGGGCGGCCAGGGAAGCGCAGATCAGGCGAGTCCGAAGGCTGCGATACAGGCCTCTGGGCTCCCTTCTCCTGCTTGCCTCCCTGGCAGCCTCGTCAGGGAGAGGCGACGCTGGGCGCGTGCCCCGCAGGCTCCCGAGGGCGACCCACCGGTCAGCTGGCCTTCTGTTCGCGGAGTTCGTGCACGGAGGCCGTCAGGGTGCCGTCTTGCTGTTCGTAGTGGGAGAGGGCGACGCCGAGACCGAAGAAGGTGGGCGCCCATTCGCCCACGAAGATTCCCCACCGGTCGGCGCGGGCGAGTCCGCCGACGGGTTCGGCCTTGAGAGACAGCATCCAGGTGGCGACGGAGAGGCCGATGGAGGCGAGGGCTGCGGTGTAGGCGTGTTCGCTGCGGATGCCCATGTCGTGGAGTCTCTTGATGACCATGCTGGCACTCCATTCACGCTGGGGGATTCTCTCTGACGAAATACCCTAAACCGGTCACGCTAACCAGTGTTGCGCATGCACTCCCCAGAGGCCACGGCGGGCCATCCTCTGCACAAAACAGCAGCTCACGGCCTCCACACCGCATCCCCAGTGCGGCTCGGCCCCGAAGCGATCGGCCCGGCCACCACTCTGCTGCGCGCCGCCTCCTCGGTCGTCTGACGGGTTGATCCGCCGACGCGGTCGAGCGTCGGGCGGCGTTGACGGGTGGTGCCCCGTCCACCGGCGGGGCCGCACGCGTCAACGCTGACCGTCAGCCGTCGTTGCCCATGGCCTTGCGTACCGCGTCCTTGGTGCGGTCCATGAGCGCGGCGACCGATCCGAGCGCCATGCTCGCCGCTCCAGACTCGGTGCCCGGGTGGGGGCGGGTGGGTGCCGTGGCTTCGGCGGCCTAGACCGCCTTGGCCATGGCGGCCAGGTTGCCGGCGTCGGTGCTGCGGCGGATGTCGGTGAACTCGTAGCGTTCCTCGGCCCGCGCGTGCTCCTGGACGTCCTTGCGGAGCTTCGTCAGCATGGGCATGAACTTCGGGTCGTCGGTGTCCATGTCATCCAGCGCGGCCAGCGTCTCCTGGGCCGCTCGTTCCTCGGCGAGCCGGTCCTCGACGACCTCCGCGCCGCCGGGCAAGGCTCGCCGGGCGAGGGGGTGGACGACCTCCTCCTCGGCGGTCTCGTGCACGGCCAGCAGCCGCACCAGACGGCGGAAGGCGTCGCGGCGTTCCTCGCTGCTGCTCGCCTCGACCTCGTCGAAGAGGTTGCGGGATGTCGCCGTGCTGCCGCATCAGCAGCGCCACCATTTCGCGCGAGCTGCCGATTTTTGTGCGATATATCCGGGTTTAGGTCTCTTTAGCGGGTACCCGGAACTGAATCCCGGGGACGCGTGGATCGTGGACCCCTGTTCGAAGGAGGCGGGTAATGACCGAACGGACCCAGAGCACTCTGGAGTCGCACCCGGACATCCAGGAGATGCGCGAGCGCCACGCCCGCGCCGAGCGGGCGGCATCGACCCAGCAGGGGCAGGCCGTAGAAGCGATGGCCTTGATCACCGGCCTGTACCTGGCCGCATCGCCCTGGATCGCGGGCTTCAACGATTTCAACACCCTGGCCATCAACAACCTGATCACCGGTATCGCGTACGCGTTCCTGCTGAGCGGGTTCGGCCACGCCTACGAGCGCACGCACGCCCGGGCATGGGCGGCCGCGCTGCTCGGCGCCTGGACCGTCTTCGCCCCCTGGGTGGTGGCGGGAGAGGTGGACACCACACGCACCATCGTCAACAACATCATCGTCGGCGTCATCGCACTGCTGCTCGCACTGGCGGCGAGCGCGGCGGCCAGCAAGACCGACAGGAGCGAGCGCGGCCGCACCGATCGGACAACCCGCTGACACCCGGGCGTGTGCCCCTCCACCCCTCTCTAGGGAGAGCGCGCCGATCGTCGTACATCCGCCCTGCCGCACCGGCGGCCGGAGAGACACGGTGCGTATAGAGGGCCGGGACGAGATCCTCGGCACCGCCTACAGCGGTCACGATCTGGTGGCGTTCCTCGAGGGCGTGGGTGTCCAGGACCCCGACAGCATCCTGGACGACGACCGGTGGATCGAGTGGCGCGGCTGCCGCGCGCACCGGTGGAGTGCTGCCTGCTGTTCTGCACTGCCTGGGCGTCTGGGTGCGGGGTGTGGCCCGGTCGTGAGCGCAGGCGTGGGACAGCGGCGGTTATCCAGCGCTGCCGAGAGCGCGAGTCGTCGGGGGAGAGGTCGGGCCGGGCGCGGAACCGGCGGGTCGGGTGCCGCCAGCGCCCGGCACAGTCCCGGGCGACGTCGGCGCCGACTTCCGAGACCAGCTCGGGTCGCAACAGGGCCACGTTCAAGGTCTCGTCCGTGCCCCGCCCGGCGGAGAACGTCCAGCCCGTCCAGGGGCGGCAACGTGTCCGGCCGGGGCCAGCAGCCCGGCGAGAACGTGGGCGGTCGCTTGCGGCAGCGGGGTGGTGCGGCCGGTGGACTGCAGCTGCCGGGCCGTGCCGCGTCGCAACACCTCAGCAGCAGGGTCCGAGGTGCCGTGCCGGTGATCGCGCTGACGATCGCCTCCTGCGTCTCACGCACCCCCTGGGGGAGCGTCGATTCGAGAGCTGCGATAACCCAGAGCCCAGCCGGTGACCTCGTCGGCGACGGTGTGAAGCTTGAGGTTGGCGTTTTGCGACACCTGGCGCAGCAGGTCCCACCCGTCGGCAGCGGGCACCCGGTGCACCGCGATGAGCACACCGACCGCCTGACCGATCGCCGCCTGTGAGTCGACCGCCTGGCGTAGCAGGGCGTTCTCCTCTTCCAGCCGCGCGGTCTTCGCACCGGGCCCCTGATCATCAGGGGTGGACGGTTCGTGTGGCGCATGCATGGTGATCCTCGGAATCCGGAGACGGGGGCGTTCGCACGCCGGCCCCGCCCGAACTGCACCGTGACCTCTACACCTGCATCCTTGCAGCCGATGCCGACGGTGTCCCTTCGCCGCCGCGGCGGCGAAGGGACCGAAGGGGCTGCTGTCCCAACCCATGCCCGGGTGGCCGCCCACGCCTCTCTCACGCGCGCCCGCTGCAGTTGACGAACCATGCACGCGCCGCCGTCTCCGACGCTCCCCGGCGCTGAAAGGGCACGACTCGTCTACGCGGCCGGGGTGAGTTCGGCGCGGCCGAACAGCAGCGCGTAGCCGGTGGGGAGCTGGTGGAGGATGCGGGTGACGAGGTCGGGGCCTGCGTGGGCGGCGACGGCGGAGAAGACGGAGCCGGTGTCCCAGCGGGTGGTGGCCAGGGAGGCGCCGGAGCGGGCGGCGAGGTCCTTGACGAAGGCCCATCCGGTCCGCGGCTGTGTGTCGGGGATCTGCGCGGTCAGGACACGTGCGGCCTCCAGGGGCAGGCGGGCGGCCAGATCGACGCGTTCGTCGCCGGTGAGCTGGCGTCCCAGGCCCGAGAGGACCAGGCGGACGGCTTCGTCGGCTCGCTCACGGGTGGGGTAGGCGCCTTCGTAGCGGACCTTCTCCAACATCTGCACGTACGCCGTTGAGTGCGAGTGCGAGTGCGAGTGCTGGTGCTCAAGCGGTTCGCGCACGTCGGTGATCACTGCGGTGCATGCCTTTCATGGGAGCCAGGGTGCCGGTGTGCGGCACCGAGGTATGGGTCAGGTGGGCTGGGGGCGGCCGAAGAGGAGGTCGTAGCCGACGGGGAGCTGCAACAGGATCTGCCCCAGCAGGTCCTCGCCGGCCGTGTCGGCGACCGTGGACAGCACGGCGCTGACGTCCCAGGTGGCGGTCTGCTCGGTGGCGCCCTCGATCCAGGCAGCGGTCGCCCGGACGAAACGGTTCGGTGGCAGCGGCTCGGCGCTCTGCAGGGGGCTGAGCAGAATCAGGGCGAAGTCCTCCGGCAGCCGTGCCGCGAGCTCGGCGCGGACTGCGCCGACCAGGTGCGCGCCGAGCAGGGCGAGCACCACACGGGCCGCGCGCTGGGCCTCCTCCGCAGTGCCGTACTCGCCGCGTTCCTTCACGTGGTCGAGGAACGCTTCGCGTCGCAGGGTCATGCCGACCGCCATCCCTCCTTGTTTCTCGGACTGCCCACAGGGTGCGGAGGGCGGGGTGAGGGGACCGGGTGCCCGTCCCTCCGCACTTGTCCGGCCGACGTCAGCCAGAGATCTCCTTGTGGCCTGATCCGACGCCGATAGAGATCTTGCGGGGCTTGGCGCGCTCGGCGATCGGGATGCGCAGGGTGAGCACGCCCGCGTCGTAGTCAGCCTTGATGTGCTCGGTGTCGAGGGTGTCGGCAAGCACGATCTGGCGGGAGAACACGCCCAGCGGCCGCTCGCACAGTTCCATCTGCAGGTCGTCGGCCTTCGCCACCGGCCGCCGCTCGGCCTTGACGGTGAGCATGTTCCGCTCGACGTCGATGTCGATCGCGTCCGCGGTGATGCCGGGCAGGTCGAAGGCCACCACGTACTCGTCGCCCTCGCGGTAGGCGTCCATCGGCATGGCCGACGGCTTCGACCAGGTACCAGGGCCCATCAGCTGCTGTGTCAGCCGGTCCAGCTCCCGGAAAGGGTCAGTGCGCATCAACATCGTGAAAACACCTCCAGCAGTTTCAGGCAGTTGCTGCCAATGCGCCTCACTGACACCGTTGTAACATGTCATCGAATGGATGACAATTCTGGTGTCATCAGGAAGATGACAATCATAGGGAGGTGCCCGTGACCCCTGCCGACCAGCCGTCCCCCGCCAGCGCCGACACCCACAGCCCGGCGTCGTTCCTCGCCGCCGCGGCGGCCCTTCACGCCATCGACGACGCCCTGCGCGCCACCCGGTACGAGGCCCCGAACGTTCCCGAGACCGGGCCGGGCCCGGAGCAGGCACTGGCCTCCCTGATGCTGCTGCGGCAGCTCCGCGAGCAGCTCGCCGGATGGGAGACCGGCCTGATCGAAAGAGCCCGCGACGCGGGAGCCAGCTGGGCCGACCTCGCCCACCCCCTGGGTGTCGCCAGCCGCCAGGCTGCCGAGCGCCGCTACCTGCGCGGCCGTCCCGGCCCGGCCGGCACCACCGGCGAGCAGCGCGTGACGGCCACCCGCCAGGCCCGGGCCGCCGAACGGAGCACCGCCACCTGGGCCCGCCGCAACGCGGCCGACCTGCGCCGCCTCGCCGGCCAGATCACCGCCCTCACCGACCTTCCCCCCTCCGCCCGTCGCCCTGTCGGCGAGCTCCACGCGGCCCTCGCCCACGACGACCCCGCCGACCTCATCGCCCCCCTGACCGCCACCCGACCCCACCTGGCCGCCGCCCACCCCGACCTCGCCGCCCGGCTCGACACCCTCACCACCCCGTAGTACGAGTCCACGATCCAGCGGCCCGCCGGCGACGCCGGGCCTGTCGCTCTTCCGGATCGGGTGTGACGACGGCTTGCCCGCTCACCCGTCAGCAGCTCTCACGCCCATTTCCTTGCGGCAGGTCTATAGCAGCACTTTCTCTGCCATCGGGACCGTCGAACACTGGACCGTCGGTGAAGATTGCTGACGCTGCGGCCCGAGGCTGGTTCCTGCTGGAGGTGCCAGGGTTCCCATTCCGGCACAGGTACCGGCCCCGGGCCTGACCGGGCGCGTACCCCCGGAGAAGACCGGCGATACAACCAGTTGTGTGTACAGGACGTGAGAGACGCCCGGACATGGTGGTGGGGGCGCACCGGTGACCGGTGCGCCCCCACACCCGTCTTGCGTCTTTCCGACGGGGATTAACAGCGATAACAGCGGCCGCGCCTCCCGCTCGGTCCGGTGGTGCGGGCGAGGA
>NZ_JBHVDD010000148.1:0-11579 GCF_042802995.1 Streptomyces sp. NPDC057438 | reverse complement strand
AGCTGGAGGAGGCACCCTGCCATGCTCGTCCGGGGTGTGACGCGCGGGTCGCACGGGACGTCGTCGACACCCGTGCAGAGTCGTTACTTCGGGTGGGTCACAGGGCCACGCCGAGCAGCGCGTCCACGGCTCGGGACACGACGCCGGGCGCGCTCTCGTCCGTGCCGCCCCGCTCCTCCTGGAGCGCGGCCCAGCGGTCGACCGCGGTGAGCGCCGCGGGCGCGTCCAGGTCGTGCGCGAGGGCCTCGCGGATCTCCTCGACGAGGGCCTCGGCGGACGGCCCGTCGGGCCGGGAGACGGCGGCACGCCACCGGCCGAGGCGGTCGACGGCGTCCTGCAGCACCTGGTCGGTCCACTCCCAGTCGGCCCGGTAGTGGTGGGCGAGGAGCGCGAGGCGTATCGCGGCCGCGTCGACCCCGTCGCGGCGCAGCGCGGAGACGAAGACCAGGTTGCCCTTGGACTTCGACATCTTCTCGCCGTGCAGCGCCACCATGCCGGCGTGGACGTACGCCTTGGCCATGGGGAACTCGCCGGTCAGCGCCTGGGCGTGCGAGGCGCCCATCTCGTGGTGCGGGAAGGCGAGATCGGAGCCGCCGCCCTGGACGTCGAAGCCCATGCCCAGGTGATCGAGGGCGATGGCGACGCACTCGATGTGCCAGCCGGGCCGGCCGCGGCCGAGGGAGCCGCCGTCCCAGCCGGGCTCGCCCTCACGCGCGGCCATCCACAGCATCGGGTCGAGGGGGTTCTTCTTCCCGGCCCGGTCCGGGTCCCCGCCCCGCTCGGCGGAGAGCAGCCGCATCGTGGCCGCGTCCAGACGCGAGACCTTGCCGAAGTCGGGGTCGGCCTCGACGGAGAAGTAGACGTCCCCTTCGAGCTCGTAGGCGGCGCCCGAGGCGAGGAGCCGCTCGACGAGCGGAACGATGCCGGGTATGGCCTCGACGGCGCCGATGTAGTGGCGCGGCGGGAGCATCCGCAGCGCGGTCATGTCCTCGCGGAAGAGGGCGGTCTCCTTCTCGGCGAGGGCCACCCAGTCGATGGCGTCGCGCGCGGCCCGCTCCAGCAGGGGGTCGTCGACGTCCGTGACGTTCTGGACGTAGTGAACCTGCCGCTTGGTGTCGAGCCACACGCGCTGTACGAGGTCGAACGCGTTGTAGGTCGCCGCGTGACCCATGTGGGTCGCGTCGTACGGGGTGATCCCGCAGACGTAGATACGGGCGACGGGACCGGGGTCAAGGGTGATGAGCCCATCGGTCGCGGTGTCGTGGATCCGAAGGTCGCGGCCCTTGCCGGGCAGGGCGGGGACCTCAGAAGCGGGCCAGGCATGCATGCCACGAGCCTAACCCGATCGCGGCGTTGCCATGCCGGGCGCCTGAGCACTCGGGGGTACGCCCTGTTCCGCGACGGCCGCTGGTACGTGGCTGATCGCGCGGTTCCCCGCGCCCCTGACGGGGCCCCGGCCCCGGGCACGGGTGGCCCCCTCAGACCGGGGGCCAGGGGATCGCCGGCCAGTCGCCGCTGGGCTCCGGGTGGCGTCCGCTTCTCAGGAGCGCGGCCACCCGCTCCCGTGTGGCGTCCAGTTCGGCCGGTGTGATCAACGCGACGAGCTTGCCGGCCAGCGCGCCGCCCTCACCGAGCGCATCCCGCAGCCGCTCCAGGACGTCCACGGCCTCCTGCGTGAGCGGCTCCCCCGCCCAGCCCCACAGCAGCGTCCGCAGCTTGTTCTCGACGTTGAAGGTCACTCCGTGGTCGATGCCGTAGAGCCTTCCCTCGGCGGCGGGCAGGAGGTGCCCGCCCTTGCGGTCGGCGTTGTTGACGACCGCGTCGAGCACGGCGAGCCGCCGCAGCCGCTGGTCGTCGGCGTGGACGAGGAGCGCGGTCTCGCCGTTCCCGACCTCCGCGAAGCCGACGGCCTTCCAGCCGTCCCCGGCCTCCTCGCCCTCCACGAGGGCCAGCAGCTCGGACCCGGGCTCGCCCTCGATCCACAGCTGGCACATGCCCTGCCCGTACGGCCCGTCCCGCAGCACGGTGGGCGGGACCAGCCCCCAGCCGGTGGCCTCGGACACCTCGTACGCGGCGACCTCCCGCTGGGCGAGCGTCCCGTCGGGGAAGTCCCACAGGGGCCGCTCCCCGGCGACGGGCTTGTAGACGCAGGCGGCTTCCCGTCCCTCGCGCGCGACCGTGCAGTACAGCACCGCGTTGGACGCGTCCCGCACCTGCCCGCGCACGGTCAGCTCGCCCTCGGCGAGCAGTTCGGCGTACGCCGGGCCGGGCGGGGACGAACCGGCGGAGGCAGCGGAGGCGGAGGAGGTCACGCCCCGCGCCGGTATCCGTTCTGGCGCGGACATACGTGTCCCTCCGGATCGAGCGGCAGGCTGCACAGCGGGCACGGCGGGCGCCCCGCGTTGACGACGTCGAGGGCACGCTTGGCGAAGGCACGGGCCTGCGTACCGGTGAGGCGGACCCGGAGCATCGGCGGGCCGTTCTCCTCGTCCTGGAGCATCCGCTCCTCCGCCTCGGCGAGGTCCTCCTCGGAGTCCGCGTCCAGCTCGACCAGGGCCTGGGCCTCGACGATCATCCGCTCCTCGTCGCCGTCCCAGGCCAGCGCCATGGTGCCGACCCGGAACTCCTCCTCGACGGGGGCCTCCAGCGGCGCCGTGTCCGACACCTCGCTGGGCGCGACGGCCGGCACCGCGGCGCTGCCGCCGCTGCGCCGCACGACCTCGTCGAGCAACTCGTCCATGCGCTCGGCGAGCGCGGCGACCTGCGTCTTCTCCAGCGCGACACTGGTGACACGCTGCCCGGAGGAGGCCTGCAGGAAGAAGGTCCGGCGCCCGGGCAGCCCGACCGTACCGGCCACGAAGCGGTCCGGGGGGTCGTAGAGGAACACCTGACGGGACACGTCCTGTCTCCATTGGAATCGACGTCGGGACCGGCCGCGCCGGCTGCTGACTCGTTCAGCGCCGCCGCGACCGCTTCACCCTACTGCGGTTGACGATCACGGTGCCCCCGCACCGCCCCCGACGGTGGCGTCACCGCTCGGGGGCTGCTCGCGCGGCGCCAGGGACGCGAAGTCCCCGGTGTCGCCGAGCCGGACGAGAAACGGCCTGAGCCGGGTGTAACGGATCGCGGTGATGGAACACGGTTCGACAGAGATCCGCTGGAAGAGGTCCAGATGAAGTCCGAGCGCGTCGGCGACGAGCGACTTGATGATGTCGCCGTGCGAGCACATCAGATACACGGCGTCGGCCCCGTGCTCGCTCTCCACGCGCGCGTTCCACTCCCGCACCGCCTCCGCGGCCCGGTGCTGCATGGCCCGCATCGACTCACCGCCCGGGAACGCGACGGCCGTCGGATGGGTCTGGACGACCTCCATCAGCGGCTCGTCGTTCAGCTCGGCGAGCTTACGGCCGGACCAGTCTCCGTAGTCACACTCGCCGATGCGTTCCTCGGTGTGCGCGACGAGTCCCGGCCGGGCGTCCAGCAGAGGCCGGATCGTCTCCTGGCAGCGCTGGAGCGGGCTGGTGACGACCTCGGCGATCGGCAGCCCGGCGAGGCGGCCGGGCAGCGCCGCCGCCTGCGCGGCGCCTCGCTCGTCGAGCGCGACCCCGGGCGTCCACCCGGCGAGCACACCCTCGGTGTTGGCGGTGGAACGTCCGTGCCGGACAAGGATCAACGTGGGCATGCGCCCCAGCCTAGACGTCCGCCCGACGGCCCCCTCCGGACCTGTGGGCAAAGCGTCCGCGTGCGAGGCGGCTGTGGACGAAGTGCCCGAGAAAGGAACCCCCTGTGATCGTCGACTGTGCCGTCTACCACGACGGGCACCGCACCGAGGGCCCCGAGGACCTCTCCGACGCCCTGGCCGCCGCCCGCGCCTCGGGCGGCTTCGTGTGGATCGGCCTGCACGAGCCGTCGGAGAAGGAGTTCGCCCTGGTCACCAAGGAGTTCGCGCTGCATCCGCTGGCTGTGGAGGACGCCCTGAAGGCCCACCAGCGGCCCAAGCTGGAGGTGTACGACGACTCGCTGTTCATGGTCCTCAAGCCGGTCGGGTACGAGCCGGCCAGTGACACCGTGACCAGCGGCGAGGTGATGGTCTTCCTCGGCGACGCCTTCGTGGTGACCGTCCGCCACGGCGAGGGCTCGCCCCTGGGCCTCGTGCGACGCCGCCTGGAACAGGAGCCCGAGCTGCTCGGCAAGGGGCCCACGTCCGTGTTGTACGCGATCACGGACGCCACCGTCGACCACTACCTCGACGTGGCGACCGAACTCCAGACGGACCTGGAGGAGCTGGAGGCGGAGGTCTTCTCGCCCGACGTCGGC
This sequence comes from Streptomyces sp. NPDC057438, assembly GCF_042802995.1. Lineage (NCBI taxonomy): Bacteria > Bacillati > Actinomycetota > Actinomycetes > Kitasatosporales > Streptomycetaceae > Streptomyces > Streptomyces sp. NPDC057438. The sequence continues at coordinate 7,262 of NZ_JBHVDD010000148.1, read as the reverse complement.
GGCTCACGCAACACCGCCTCCCGGATCTACACGTTCAAGCGCCAGGTCCTGGAGTTCCGCCGGGCCACCGGCCCCCTCGCCGCACCGCTCAACCGGCTCTCCTCCACGGGCAACACCACCGCCGTGCCCTTCGTCGACGAGAAGGCCCAGCCCTTCTTCCGTGACGTCAACGACCACCTCACCCGCGTCAACGAGTCCGTGGAGGGACTGGACCGGCTGGTCTCCGACATCCTCTCCGCGCACCTGGCGCAGATGAGCGTCCGCCAGAACGACGACATGCGGAAGATCTCCGCCTGGGCGGCCATGGCCGCGATCCCGACGATGGCCGCCGGGGTCTACGGCATGAACTTCGAGCACATGCCGGAACTGCACTGGGCGTGGTCGTATCCGGCGCTGATGGCGCTGATGGTGGTGGCGGAGGTGCTGGTGTTCCGCCTCTTCAAGCGCCGTGGCTGGCTGTAGCCGTCACGCGTGTCGGAGAGGGGTCCACGGGCCGCACGCACGCGTGGCAGGGGATTTCCGTGCCCACGCGCGCGTGCGGGTGGCGCTTCAGGCGAACTCGGGGGCCGCCGTCGCCGGTCCGCCCAGGGCGTCGCGACGGAGGGGCATCTCCAGGCTGACCATGCGGCGCCAGCCGAGGGCCCGCTCGTAGGCGTACACCGCGTGGATGCCCGCGGCGAGGACGGCCGCCTTGGCCTTCGGCCAGCCCAGGATGCGCCCCATGTGGTCCATCACGGCGAGGCTGACATCCCGGTAGACGGGGATCTCGGCGAGGGCGCACTCACGGAGGGTCCGCTGGATGAAGCGGCCGTGTCCGGCGGCCGCGTAGCGCAGCAGCTCCTCGTGGGTGTAGGCGAGGTGGTTGTCCTCGTCGTCGGAGATCATCCGGACGGCCTTGCCGATCTCCGGGTGGCGTGCGAAGTGCTTGCGGAGCATCACCATCTGGTCGGCGGCCCGCTGTTCGGTGACCCGGCTGTGGCACAGGTAGACGATGACGTCCTGCACCGAGAGGAGGTCCTCGGCCTTGAGCTTCTCGTGTGCGAGGCCGATGCCGCCGCGCTCCAGGAGCATGGTGTAGTCGGTCTCGGTGGGGACCTCCACGGGCTGGAGTCCGCGCTTCTTCATGAGGGCGTTGAAGATCCGCCCGTGCTTGTCCTCGTCGGCGCCATGGCGGGTGATCTTGGGTGCGAGCGCCCGCTCGCTCGGCGGGACGAGCGCGGCGATGCGCGCGTTCTCCCAGCCGCCCTGCGTCTCCCCGCCGGCGGCGATGGAGCAGAACAGCCGGAACGACTCGTCGTTGTCGACGATCTCCTGGAACAGACTCTTGGCCGAAAGCATCGAAGGACACCTCTCTGCAGGGGACCTGGCAGGGTCCTGCAGAAAACGAGTCAAATGGGGTACCAGGAGCCGGGCAACAGCTGTGTCGGACAAATCCGCCGAACGAATGACGCCGGGGCGGCGCGGGGGCGTAACCGAGCGGGACGTGCCGCGTTGTCCCGGGTGACGGCCGTGGCGGGGAAGACCCCCGAGCCCCCACCACGGCCGTAGTACTTTCGGATCAGTCCGCGGTGCCGATTCCCGCCCGTTCCCGGTGCTCGTCGGCCACTGCGCCGTTCGGGTTACGCGAGGCCGGCCAGCTCCATGGCCTGCGAACCGGCCCGCAGCGAGGCGATCCGCTCGTCGAGCGTGAAGCCCGCCGGGGCGAGCGTGAGGGTGGTGACCCCGGCCGCGGCGTAGGCCGACATCCGGTCGGCGATGCGCTCCACGGAGCCGAGCAGCGTCGTCTGGTCGATCAGCTCGTGCGGGATGGCTGCCGCGGCTCCGGCCTTGTCGCCGGACAGGTACTTGTCCTGGATCTCGGCGGCCTCCTTCTCGTATCCCATGCGCCGGGCGAGCTGGTTGTAGAAGTTCTGCTTGCGGCTGCCCATGCCGCCCACGTACAGCGCGGTGTACGGGCGGAAGGTGTCGGCGAGCGTCGTGACGTCCTTGTCGTCGCCGACGGCGAGGGGCAGGGTCGGGCAGATGTCGAAGCCGTCGAGGGTCTTGCCGGCCTTCTCGCGTCCCGCCCGCAGGTAGGTGACGGCCGTGTCCTCCAGGTGCGCTGCCGAGGGGAAGATCAGCAGGGCGCCGTCGGCGATCTCGCCGGTCTGCTCCAGGTTCTTCGGGCCGATCGCGGCGATGTACAGCGGGATGTGTTCGCGGGTGGGGTGCACGGTGAGCTTCAGCGGCTTGCCGGGGCCGCCGGGCAGGGGCAGCGTCCAGTGCTCGCCGTCGTGCGACAGGCGCTCGCGGGTCATCGCCTTGCGGACGATCTCCACGTACTCGCGGGTGCGGGCGAGCGGCTTGTCGAACTTGACGCCGTACCAGCCCTCGGAGACCTGCGGTCCGGAGACGCCGAGGCCGAGCCGGAAGCGGCCGCCGGAGAGCGAGTCCAGCGTCGCGGCGGTCATCGCGGTCATCGCGGGCTGGCGGGCCGGGATCTGGAAGATGGCCGAGCCCACGTCGATGCGTTCGGTCTTGGCGGCGACCCAGCTGAGCACGGTGGCGGCGTCCGAGCCGTACGCCTCCGCCGCCCAGCACACCGCGTAGCCCAGCCGGTCGGCCTCCTGGGCCACGGCCAGGTTGTCCCCGTCCATCCCGGCGCCCCAGTAGCCGAGGTTGATCCCGAGCTTCATAGAGACCCGCCTTCCCTTACCGATCAGTAACGTCCTTGTGGCGCCGACCCTATCGGGCGGTGGCGCGTCAGAGCTCGGGAGGCTGGGTCGTACGGCGGACGCGGGGTGGTGGGGGCTGGTCGCGCGGTTCCCCGCGCCCCAGAAAGGCCAGCGGCCTTTCAAGATCGGTCCGCGGGGCCGTCCCGAGGGGCGCGGGGACTGCGCGACCAGCCCCCACCACCCGAGACGACGGACTCCCCCTGTGGAAATCGGTCATCCACAGGGTGCCCACGTGGGGAACTCCGGCCAGTAATGTCGCCGTTCATGGAGCAGAGGCATCTCGGCCGTACCGGCCTGCGTGTGTCCCGGATCGGGCTCGGCACCCTGACATGGGGCCGTGACACGGACGAGCATGACGCCGCGGACATGTTGAAGCTGTTCTGGGAGGCGGGCGGCACCCTCGTCGACACCGCCGACGTCTACGGGGACGGCGAGGCGGAGTATCTGCTCGGGCAGTTGATGGACGGGCTCGTGCCCCGCCGCGACCTCGTGATCTCCACGAAGGCCGGCAGCGTCCCGGACCCCGACCGCCGTTTCGACGGTTCCCGCGGCCACCTCCTCGCCGCCCTCGACGCCTCCCTGGCCCGCCTCGGCACCGACCACGTGGACGTCTGGCACATCCACGCCTACGACCCCGCAACCCCGCTCGACGAGACGCTGCAGGCCCTCGACCTGGCCGTCAGCAGCGGCCGGGCCCGTTACGCCGGGGTCTCCAACTACTGCGGCTGGCAGCTCGCGAAGGCGGCCACCTGGCAGCTCGCGGCGCCCGGGATACGCACCCGCCTGGCCAGTACGCAGCTGGAGTACTCCCTGCTGCAGCGCGGTGTCGAGCGCGAGGTGCTGCCCGCCGCGCTGGACCTGGGCATCGGTCTGCTCCCGTCCTCCCCGCTGGGCCGGGGGGTGCTGACCGCCAAGTACCGCCACATCACACCCCCGGACTCGCGGGGCGGTTCGGAGCACATGGCCCCGTTCGTCGCGCCGTACCTCGACGACACGGCGACCAGCATCGTGGACGCGGTGCAGACCGCCGCGGACGGCCTCGCGGTCACCCCGATCCAGGTGGCCCTCGCCTGGGTCCGCGACCGGCCCGGCGTGGCCGCGCCCATCGTCGGCGCGCGCAACGCGCTGCAGCTCACGGGGGCACTGTCAGTGGAGAGCCTTAGTCTTCCTGACGAGATCTGCCGGGCTCTCGACGACGTGTCGGCGCCCGTGCACCGCTATCCCGATCACGACTGGAGCACGCTGTGAGCACGGAGCCCGCGACCACGGAGCCGGACGAGCCGGGGGGACGGGGCGAGGGGACGCCCACCGACGGCGCCGACGCGTCCGGCGGCCGGGAGGCCGGGGGCGGGGAGACCGGGGTCGGGGAGACCGGGGTCGGGGTCGCCGCCGAGGGCGGAGCCGGTGCGACCGACGGGGCGAGCGGCACGGACGCCGGGGACGAGGCCGCCGACGGTGACACCGACGGGTCCGCGGAGGACGGCACCGAAGCCGCGCCCGGAACCTCCGAGGCACAGGCCGAGTTGGCGGCCCAGCGGCTGGAGCGGGAGCGGATCGAGCGGCGCAAGGCGGAGAAGGCCGCACCGATCGCGAGCGGGGCCAAGCTGAGCGGCACGGCGGCCGATCTGCTGGCCGCCGTACGGGCCGTGGAGGGCGGGCAGAAGCCCACGGCCACCGCCTTCGCCGGGCCGGAGCCCGCGCCGCGCCGGCCCGCGCCGGAGCCCGTGCGGCGGCCGCAGCCGGTGACGCCCGCGGCCGGCGCGACGGCTCCCTCGCACGAGACCGTCGAGGACGTCCGCGCGGTGCTGGCCGAGGGCGGCGCTCCCGAGGGCCTGGTGGCGCAGGTCGCCGAGGCGCTGGGTGAGGGCGCCGGCGCCCGGCTGCGCGCGGATCCCTGGCAGTTGCTGCGGGTCGCGGGCGTACGGCCGGAGCAGGCCGACGGGTTCGCGCGGGCGCTGCTCGGCGCGGAGTGCGGCCCGGACGACGAGCGGCGGGGCCGGGCGCTCACCGTGTGGCTGCTGGAGCAGGCGGCCGTCGCCGGGCACACGGCGCTGGAGGCCCCGGCGCTGGCGGCCGCGCTCGCCCAGCGTTCCGTGCCCGATCCCGACGAGGCCGTCCAGAACGCCGTCGCCGAGGGCGAGGCCCTGGTCTTCCAGGACGCGCTCGACGACACCCCGGCCACGGCCCGGTCCGCTGCCACGGGCGACGGCGCCGAGGGCGAGGAGGCGGAGGAGGAGCGCCCGGTCCGTGTCCTCATCGGCCTGGAGCGTTACGCCCTCGCCGAGGAGAGCCTCGCCGACGGACTCGCCCGCGTCATGAACTCCCTGCCCAAGGAGGACACGGCGGACTGGGCGTCGGCGGCCGCCTCGGCACCGCGCTCCGCCGCGGATCTGATCCGCGCCGTCGCCGGACACGGGCTCGTGGTGCACACCGGCGGCGAGGCGGCCCGCGCGGAACCGGCGGCGCTGCTCACGGCGGCCCGGACGCTCGGCCTGAGGGCGTACGCGGCGACGCACGGCGTGGACGGCAGGCGGCGCCTCGCCTCCCCGTCGGCCACCGCCGCGGGACCTGCGCCCACCGAAGGGACGGGCACCGCCGGGGGAGTCGACCCCGCCGCCGTCACCACCCTCACCGGGCTGCTGTCGGGCACCGAGGGCCCCGGCCGCGACATGGACGGCGCCCTCGACCTCGATCTGCTCGTGGTGCTGGACGCGCCCCAACTGGACGTCGAGACCGCGGCCCTGCTCGTCGAGTCGCTGCCCGACAGGGCCCGGCTGGTGCTCAGCGGCGACCCGGGCGTGCTGTGGTCCGCCGGTCCGGGCCGGGTCTTCGCGGATCTGCTCGCCGCGCGCGCCTGCCCGCAGGTCGCCTCGCGGACACCGGACCCCGGGCCCGTCGGCGAACTGGTCTCCGGGATCGGCATCGGGGAGCTGAACGAGGTCGACGCGCCCGGCAAGGAGGTGGTGATCGTTCCGGTGCGGGACGCGGGCGAGGCGGTGCACCGCACCGCGCAGCTCGTGGTGGACTCGGTGCCGAGGGCGTTCGGGATCCCCGCCGAACAGGTGCAGGTGATCACTCCCGGGCATGGCGGGGCGGCCGGCACGCGCGCGCTCAACACCGCACTCAAGGAGCGGCTGAACCCCGGACCGGGCCGCTTCGGCGGGTTCGACCCGGGCGACCGGGTGGCCTACTCCCCCGCGCCGGGCCGTTCGACACCGGGTCGCGTGGTGAAGGCCGATGCCGAGGGGCTGCACCTGGAGTGCTCGGGCACGGCCGTCGTCGTACCGAAGGAGCGGGTCGAGCAGACCGTGCGGCACGGGTGGGCGCTCACCGCGCACCAGGCCGTGGGGCAGCGGTGGCCGGCCGCGGTCGTGGTGCTGCCGGGCGACGCGGCGCGGCTGCTCACCCGCCCCTGGGTCTACACGGCGTTCGGACGGGCCGAGCGGCACCTGTCCGTGGTGCACGGCGTGGAGCAGGCGCTCCCCCGAGCCGTGGCCGAGACCCCGGCGAAGCCCCGCACCACACGGCTGCCGGCGCTGCTGAGGGCCCAGGTGCCCCCGGCCGGCTAGCCGGTGCCGTGCCGGGCGGCCCGGGGCACGCCCGAGCCGCCCGGCGCCGTGGATCCGCTACCGGTCCCCGGCCAGCGGCTCCAGGTCCTCGTCGTCGTCCGATTCGTCGTCGAAGACGGCACTGACGTCGAAGCGGCAGACGACCCGCTGCGCGTCGACCCCGTCGAAGGGTGCATCCAGCCACTCACCGGGGTCGGCGCTGTCGTCGGCCGCGGTCACCCAGAGCGTGGAGTCGCCCTCCTCCAGACCGAACTCCTTGTGCCGGGAGGCGATCTCGTCCGGTTCGAACTCCCCGAACAGCAGGCCCAGCGCACCGTGCACGGTGCTCGCCGCGCCCTCGGAGCCGGCCGGCTCCTCCGCCGCCTCCACCCGCTGGGCCTGGGCCAGCAGCCGCTGCGGCTCGGCCACCGTGTAGTCCCGGCGGATCAGTACGCTGAGCGCGCCGGGCTCCTCGGGGCCGGTGTACGGCGGCATGTCCTCCGTGCCGGGGATCTCGAAGGGAGTGACCTCGTCGTAGCGGTCGTAGAGCAGTTCGTCGTACTCCTCGGCGGCCGCGGCCAGCTCGTTGAACGCCTCGTAGACGGCCGGGTCGTCCTCCCCCGACCGGCGTTCGACCGCGGCCAGGTGGCGGTCGAGCGCGGTCTTGACCGCCTCGGCGGCGGCGCGTACCTCGGCAGCGGTGGGCTGCGCAGCATCAGACATAGTGCAGACGCTATCCGTACCGGGCCCCAGCCCGCACAATAGATACCGATGCCGGAATACGAATTTGTCGACGTGTACGTACCGCGCGGGGTTTCCCGCAAGGACGCCACACGCCTGCTGACGGACCATGCCGAGTACGGACACTGGGAGTTGGACCGACTGAGCCTGCTGCGTGACGGCAGCCGCAGGGTGCGGTTGCGCCGACGGATCATCCGCCAGGTGCGCGCCACCTGGTGAGGCGCACGGCGAGACGGAAGCGGGCCCCGCGACTGCGGGG
>NZ_JBHVDD010000147.1:0-11587 GCF_042802995.1 Streptomyces sp. NPDC057438 | reverse complement strand
ACCCGCTCGAACAACTCCCACAACTCATCCGGCACCAGACGCTCCACGATGTCCACGAACGCAGACTACCGACCGAGCCAAATGAGACGTCCTCTAAAGCGAAGAGGCCAACCCGCTCGGGTCGGCCTCTTCGTGTTTCACGTGAAACATCACTCGGCGATGAAGTCCTCAAGGTCGCGCACGATCGCTGCCTTGGGCTTGGCACCGACGATCGTCTTGGCGACCTCACCGGCCTGGTAGACGTTCAGCGTCGGGATGGACATGACGCCGTACTTGGCAGCCGTGGCCGGGTTCTCGTCGATGTTGAGCTTGACGATCTCGATCTTGTCGCCGTACTCCTGGGCGATCGCTTCGAGGGAGGGCGCGATCTGGCGGCACGGGCCGCACCAAGCGGCCCAGAAGTCCACCAGGACGGGCTTGTCGTTCTTGAGGACGTCCTGCTCGAAGGAGTCGTCGGTCACGTTCTTCAGAGTGCCGGCCACTGAGGGCTCCTAACTGGTTGGTGCGGTGGGGCGGACGGGGGTCAGACGGTGGTCTTCTCGGGCTCGGCGGCCTGGTCGCCGTCGGCGAGAGCAGCGAGGTACCGCTCGGCGTCGAGGGCCGCGGCACAGCCGGTGCCGGCCGCGGTGATCGCCTGGCGGTACGTGTGGTCGACGACGTCACCGGCGCCGAAGACGCCGGTCAGGTTCGTCCGGGTCGACGGGGCGGCCACCTTCAGATAGCCCTCGTCGTCCAGTTCGAGCTGACCCTTGAAGAGTTCCGTGCGCGGGTCGTGGCCGATCGCGATGAACAGGCCCGTCACCGGCAGCTCGGACGTCTCACCTGTCTTGAGGTTGCGCAGCTTCAGCCCGGCGAGCTTCTGGTCGCCCTGGATCTCGGCGACCTCGCTGTCCCACACGAAGGAGATCTTCGGGTCGGCGATCGCACGATCCTGCATCGCCTTGGAGGCCCGCAGCGTGTCCCGGCGGTGCACGACCGTCACGGACTTGGCGAATCGGGAAAGGAAGGTCGCCTCCTCCATCGCCGTGTCCCCGCCGCCGATCACCGCGATGTCCTGGTCCTTGAAGAAGAACCCGTCGCAGGTGGCACACCAGGAGACACCGCGGCCGGAGAGCGCGTCCTCGTTGGGCAGTCCGAGCTTGCGGTGCTGGGAGCCCGTGGTGACGATGACGGCCTTGGCACGGTGCACCGTGCCGCCCGTGTCCGTGACGGTCTTGATCTCGCCGCTGAGGTCCACGGCGACGATGTCGTCCGGAATGAGCTCGGCACCGAACCGTTCGGCCTGGCCCCGCATGTTGTCCATGAGGTCGGGACCCATGATGCCGTCCCGGAAGCCGGGGAAGTTCTCCACCTCGGTGGTGTTCATCAGCGCGCCACCTGCGGTGACGGCGCCCTCGAACACCAGCGGCTTCAGCGACGCGCGCGCGGTGTAGAGCGCCGCCGTGTAGCCGGCGGGCCCGGAGCCGATGATGATCACGTTACGGACGTCGCTCACGGCTTGATTCCTCGTCTCTGGAGACTGCTGCGTACTGCCGGTGGGAGCTGCTCTCGGAACTCTCACCCCACCCAACGGATCCTAAGGGGCGCGCATTCCCGCTGTGTCCGGGCACACGGAGACAGCGCACTGCACAGGGAGCCTGGACAGCACCACGCGGGAGGCAGTCCTCAGGAGCGAGGGTAGGACTGCTTCAAGAAAACGTCGCCGGCAGATTCCGTGGCCTTGTCCACACAGGAGGCGTCGACGACATAAGCGGTGACCCGTGAGTCGTCGGAGCGGTCGGGCAGCAGCACGAGATAGGCGTCGTCTCCCCGGTAAGTACCGGGCTCGGAAGCGATCACACCGGTGACATCGCCGATGCCCTTGGCGATACAGGCGGGGACCTCGGCCTTGAGGACCGTGTTCCTGCTCTTGTCCGGCGACGTCGCGGTCCCGAAGGTGTCCTTGCTGGGCAAGCTCTCGTTCTCGGTCCTGTCCTCGCCCAGGAGTGCCTTGACCCGCTTTTCCAGCTTCACGCCTGAGAAGGTCGAGGAGGCCGCTGTCGCAGTCCCGTGCCCGGGATCGTCGCTCTCACCGCCCGACTGGACGAGGACCGTACCGAAGCCCAGGGCCGCGAGCGCGAAGACGGCGCCGATGACTGTCGTACGACGTTTGATGCGCCTCTTACCGGCGCGTCCGGGGCCGGTGGACGCGCGTGGATGACCGGCAGGGCGGTCCGCCGCCGTCGATGTTTCACGTGAAACATGCGTGGTGTCCTCCTCCCTGCGCGCCGTGGAGGGGACGCTGACGGAGGCAGGCTCCGCGGCGGCCTCCTGCCGCTGGGCCTCGGTGTTCAGAAGGGCCTCGGCTGCCAGGGCCGCGTCGATCCGTCCTGCCACGTCGTCGGGCATACGGGGCGGGCCCGGCAGGGTGCCGAGCAGACCACGGATCTCCTCCAGCGAGGCATAGACATCGGCGCAGAGGGGGCAGTCGTCCAGATGCTGTCGGATGTGCGTCGTCCGGGACAGAGGGAGCAGGCCCTCGCTGAGGTCGGAGATCTCTGCGACATCGGGGTGTCCGGCCGTGTCGGTAGCGGATGTCACGCTCGCCCACCTCCGCCCTTCACAGCAGCTGAATCGCTTGGCCCTGCATCATGTGGTCCCGCTGCGGGTGGGACGGATGTCCCCTGCGTCCGGTTCCTTCCATGCCCCGACTTTTTGCCGCTGCCCTCACCATCCGCACGGAGATGGTTCAGCAGCGGCAGAAGTCTGGCTCTGCCTCGGGCACAACGGCTTTTCACCGTTCCGGTGGGCACGTCGAGAATCCGCGCGGCCTCAGCCACCGGGTAGCCCTGCATGTCCACCAGGACGAGCGCCGCGCGCTGATCCTGCGGCAGGGTCCCGAGGGCTTCCAGCAGCTGCCGGTGCAGATCATTGCGCTCGGCCGGGGCCGAAGCCGACTCGTGCGGCTCCAGGAGCTGCTCCAGGCGCTCGGTGTCGTCGACGGGCGACGTCTTGCGCGAGGTGGCCTTGCGGGCACGGTCCAGGCAGGCGTTCACCGTGATGCGGTGCAGCCAGGTCGTGACGGCCGCCTGACCACGAAAGGTGTGGGCGGCACGATAGGCGGACACCAGCGCGTCCTGGACGGCGTCGGCGGCCTCCTCGCGGTCGCCCAGCGTCCGCAGGGCCACCGCCCACAACCGGTCCCGGTGCCGTCGTACGAGCTCACCGAAGGCGTCGGGGTCGCCCTCCACGTGCCGGGCCAGGAGATCCTGATCGCTTACCTCGCTGTGATCAGCGCTGTGTGCCATCGAACCCCCTCCCTCGATGAGCTCTCAGCCCGTGAACTTCACGTCGGTGATCGCCTGCTTGTAGCCGGACCCACTGAACTGGTCACGGTTCGCGTAGGGCACATCCGTGAGCCAGACGAGAACGTACCGCGTCTTCACCGACTTCTTGGCGGAGATCTTCAGGTCCGCGCCACTCGTTCTGTTCGTGGCGATCTTAGTCATGGAGCTGAGGGGAGCTGTCGACGACAGGGAGTCGGCCGCGTACAGCGTGGCCGTGGTGTGGTCGCCGGTGTAGTAGAGCCCTATCGAGGCAGCCGACACCTCCTTGACCGAGCCCAGGTCGTAGACGATGCCGACGCCCTGCTTGAACGGCGCCAGTGTGGGGCCGTCGTTGTAGGAGTACGTCCGCCAGTACGTCGACGAGCTGTTGTCGTACGTCAGCTTCGCGTCGTTGGCGTGCTGCGGCTTGCCGTCCGGGTAGTACTCCGCGGCGCCCTTGATGCTGAGCGTCGTGACGGGCTTGGCCTTGTCGGTGCCCTTGTCGTTGCCGTCGGACGTCTGGCTGGTGCCCGGCTCGCTGGACTGACCCCGTCCGTTCATGAGGGCGTCGGCCAGTTGCCAGCTGCCGAGACCGAGCGCGGCGATCAGCAGCGCCGAGACGGCCCACTTGAGAGCTTTGCCGGTCCGGCTCTGCAGTGGAGGCGGCGGGGGCTGGATGGGCTGGGTGAGACCCTGGTGCGGCGCCTGCCGGCCGTAGGTCCCCTGCTGGTACGTCGTGTGCTGGTAGTCGGGCGGTGCGGTGAACACGGGCTCCGGCGGGCGGATACGCGGCATCTCCCCGACAGCCTTCACCAGTTCCTCGGGCGTCGTGCACGCGGTCTCGTGGCGGGAGGCGGTGGCGCCGTCGTTGACGAGTGCGCGCATGGAGAGCTCCGACAGCCCTCTGTGGACGCCCGCACGGACCTGGTCGGGAGCGATGAGCCCGACGCCCTTGGGGAGCCCGGAGAGGCCGTGCGCGTCGTTCTCGTACGGCCAGCGCTGGGTGAGGGCGGCGTACAGCAGTGCGCCGATGGCCTCGGTGTCCGTCCGCTGTGGGGTGTCCGAGGTGATCCCGCGCAACGCGGCGTTCACCGCGAGACCGCGGATGCGCCACTGCCCGGATGCGGAACGCAGCACCGCGCTCGGGTTCAGCCGCAGGTGTGCGAGGCCCTCACGGTGGGCGGCGGCCATGGCGTGCGAGACCTGCGTGACCATCTGGTAGGCGTCATGCGGTTCCAGGGGGCCGGAGGCCAGCAGCGCCGTCAACTCCGTGGCGTCGGGCAGCCATTCGTGCACGACGTACACGAGGTCGTTCTCCTCGACGGCGTCGAGGACCTGGACGAAGCGGGGGTCCCCCAGCAACGCCGAGGACCGGGCTGCCGCCAGCACGGAACGGGCGCGCGTGTGGTCGGCGGGCAGTACATGCACCCCGACCGCGCGACGCAGCTTCTCGTCCACGGCGCGCCAACTGCTGAAACCGTCCAGACGGGTGACGCACTCTTCCAGGCGGTACCGCCTGGCGAGTTTGTGGCCGCTGTGCAGTTCGGGCGGTGTCGTCTGCGAAGGGCTCCCGGTATCGCCGTGTCCCTGTGCCTCTTCGCTCGCCGAGCTCTCCGTGTCCCGCTCCCGGTTCTGGGCCTCCCCGTCGGCCGTGGACTGGTCCGCTTGTGCGGTCAGCGGCTCGTCGCCGCTGTTGTCTGCCACGTCGACGGCAGCCGTGCTCCGTTCCGCCACCGTCGTTCCTGCCTCCCCATCCGTTGAGCGTTCTGACACGCCAAAGCCAATTGTGCCCACAGTCCGCCGCTATGAGCGACACGCGGCGGCGGACGATGGTTGTGCGCGTACCCCGACCTCAGCGCCCCAGCCGTCCGCGGACCATGCCGACCATCGAGTTGAGCTCTTCGATACGCATGCGGCGCGCGGCGACGTAGAAGACACCGAGCAGCACGATTCCTCCCCCTGCGAGTGCGAGCATCGAGCCGCCGACACCCTGTCCCAGGGTCTGGCTGATGCCGTAGCAGGCGGCTCCACTGAGCAGGGCCGCGGGCAGCGAGGCGATGGACAGCCGCGCGTACGTCCGCATGACCCTGGATCCGTCCAGGTCGCCGCCCAGCCGCTTCTTGAGCCGGCGCCAGGCGATGCCGACACCGATCATGTACGCCAGACCGTACGAGGCCGCCATACCGACCGTGGCCCAACGGGCCGGGAGCACGAAGAAGCAGACCGCGGAGGCGCTCGCGTTGACGGCGGCCACGATGACCGTGTTGTAGAACGGGGTCCGGGTGTCCTCGTAGGCGTAGAAGGCACGCAGGACCACGTACTGCACGGAGTACGGGATCAGGCCGAGACCGAAGGCCATCAGCATGAAGCCCATGTTGGTGGCCGCGCCGGTGCCGGAGGGGCCGAAGATCAGTGTGCACATCGGGATGCCGAGTGCGACGAAGCCGAAGGCGATCGGCACGATGGCGACCGCTGTGGTGCGCAGACCCTGCGAGATGTCGTCACGGACGGCGCCCGTGTCGTCCTCGGCGGCCGAGCGGGAGATGCGCGGCAGCAGGGCGGCCATCAGCGAGACGGTGATGATGGCCTGCGGCAGGCCCCAGATGAGCTGGGCGTTGGCGTAGGCGCTGAAACCGGTTCCGGCGATCTTCGTCTCGGTGACCGCCGCGGTCGCCAACTGGGTGACCACGAGGGCGCCCGCCTGGTTGGCCAGGACGAACAGGATCGTCCACTTGGCGAGCATCGCGGCCTTGCCGAGGCCGTGGCCCTTCCAGTCGAAGCGCAGCCGCATCCGGAACCCGGTCTCCCGCAGGTACGGGATCATCGCCAGGGCCTGGACCACGAGACCCAGGAGGATGCCGATACCGAGCAGGCGCTCGCCCTCCGGCGGGATGTTCTCGACCGTCATGTGGGAGTTGGCCGCGCTGCCGTAGACCCAGAGGAACGCGCCGAGGGTGACGATGATGACGATGTTGTTGAGGACTGGGGTCCACATCATCGCGCCGAAGCGGCCGCGCGCGTTGAGGATCTGGCCCATCACCACGTGGATGCCCATGAAGAAGATCGAGGGCAGGAAGTACCGGGTGAAGGTGACAGCTACGTCATTGGCCGCGGGGTCGGTGGCGAGGGGGGTCGACAGTGCGCGCACGAGCAGGGGTGCGCCGAACATGGCGAGCGCGGTGAGGAGGCCCAGGATCACCATGACCAGGGTCAACAGCCTGTTGGCGTACGCCTCTCCGCCGTCCTCGTCGTCCTTCATGGCACGGACGAGCTGCGGCACGAAGACGGAGTTGAGACCACCGCCGACGGTCAGAATGTAGATCATCGTCGGCAGCTGGTAGGCGACCTGGAACGACTCACCGAGAAGAGACAGACCCAGCGCCGAGACGATCATCGCCGACCGGATGAAGCCGGTGAGGCGCGACACCATGGTGCCCGCCGCCATCACGGCGCTCGACTTCAGCAGGCCCGAGGCACGTCCGCCCTTCTTCGGCGCAGGTGCAGGTGCACTTGCGGGCGTCGGAGAAGGCTCCTGCTGCGCCGGACGACCGGGTCCGGCCCCGGGTGAGGGGGCGGGGGCCGGTCCGGGCACGGAAGGCTGGCCCACGGGGGTGGGGCTACTCTGCTGCTGGTCGCGGAAGAGATGGGCGAACGCGTCCGGCTCGTGGCGCTCCTCGCCGGCCTGGGTCACCAGGTCGTCCACCCCGACGAACTGCGTCGTACGGGCGTCGTCACCGTACGGCAGATGACGGGTCGGGCCCTCGGGTTCGGGGGCCGGTGTCTGGGCCCACACACGCGGGTCGGGCGCGTACTGCGGTGACGACGGCTGCGCGTAGAGAGGCTGCTGCGGCTGGTAGGTCCCCGGAGCGGGCGGGGGATGCGCGGCCCGGTCGTAGAGCGCCTCGGCCACCGGGTCCTGGGCGGAGAGATCGCGCGCACGGTAGGGGTCCTGGTCGTAGGCGTCCTGGAGGTACATGTCCGCGGGAGGCTGCGGCGGCACCTGGCCCGACCCGGGCAGCGGGCCGTCGGGATACCCCGAGTCGGCCGCGCCCTGGCCGCGGTCACCGTCGTACGGCGCGTTCATGCTTACCCCACCTCATCGTCCCCGGGCCAACCGGCCACGACAATCGCTCAACGGTCCACTCTCTCACCCGTGCCGGACGGGTCGGCGCTTTCCGGAGCGGTGTCCGGTGCCGGGTCACTCGGGTGCTCCGGCTCGTCCGTCCCGGACTTCGCCGAGGAATCCTCCTCGGCAGTGTGTACGACTGGGGACGCCTCGGTGTTCGCGTCCTCGCTCGTCGAAACGCCTTCCGGCGAGTCGTCGTCCGCCGGGGCTTGCCGCCCCTCCAGCCGGGCGGCCGCACGCTTGCGCTGTGTGTACATCCGGAAACCGGCGAGCACGAGGAGCAGGACACCACCAGCGATGACCAGCATGACCGTGGGCGTGATCTCGGTGACGCTCACCGTGAATCTGACCTCGTCACCATACTTCTCGCCGTCCGCCGTGTAGAGCTGGGCCACGACGTCGGCCTTGCCGTTGGCCTTGGCGTTGGTGGTGAACTTCACCGACTCGCTGTGGCCGCCGGAGATGTCGACGAACTGCTCCGCGAAGTCCTCGCCATCGATCTTCAGGCGCTTCGGTGCCATCGATTCGAGACGCAGTGTCAGGTTGTCGACGCCCTGCACCAGGTTGTTCTGCACGGTCACGGGGATCTTGGCGCTGCGGCCGGAGAGCTTCGTCTCCGACTTCTCGATCAGCCGGACCTGACCGGTGAGCGAGTTGAGGTACGACTGCACGTCGTTGCGGTAGACCGCCCCGTCCATGGAACGGCCCCGCCAGGACGTGGACATCTCCCGGTCCATGGTCCTGCCGAACGGCGTCACCACGCGGGACTGGTCGGTGAGGATCACCTTGAAGCGGTCGAGGTCGGCCTGAGTGCCCTGGATCTCCTCGAACGCCGACTTGGGCAGAGCCTGCTTCCGCAGCGACTTGGGGTAGGCCGAAGCGGACGGAATTCTCGTGCTGGCGCGTGGGTCGGGCTTCGCCTCGGCGGCCTCGGACAGTTCCTGGGGCTGCGACCAGTTGCCGCCCTGGAGCGCCGTCAGGGCCTGCGCCATGGTCTGGGCCTGGCTCGCCGACGGCATGCGTTGAGGGGCGATCACGACACTGCGCTGTTTGTTGTTCTGGAGGTCGGTCACCAGGCTCTGGGCCAGGAACCTCTGCACCGCCAGCGTCGAACTCTCGGCCTTGGTCATGTCGCCCTGGAAGGCCGTCGACAGCCGGGCGTCCGCGACCACTGCCGTGGTGCCGCCGCCGATGGGCCGGGCCGCGTTGGGCGTGTAGGACAGGCTGCTGCTCTCCTGCAGGCTGTCACTGCGGGCGATCACCTTGTCGGCGCCCGCGGAGATGGCGACCTTGACGATCGACGGGTCGACGGCGCCGTTGACGGGCCAGGCGAAGTCCGTCTCCGGGACCACCCGGAGAATGTTCTCGACCGTGTCGGAGGCCACATCGGTGGCGCCCTTCAAGCGGCTGAGTGAACCCGCGACCGTCCTGCCGTTGTGGGCCAGCGCGGCGAGGTCGGGATCGGCGAAGGGGAGCGCGACCACCTCCTCGCCCTGGACCGCGGTCTCCAGCTCCGCCAGCCAGGCCTTGGCGACGGCCTGGTTCTTGCCGGCGACGGTGGTGTCCCTGCTCCGGACCCGGTAGTTCTTCGTCATCGCGACCACCGACGCCAGGAGATCCGGATCGATCACCCAGGTGATGTCCAGGTCCTTGCCCAGCGTGAGCATTTGTTCCAGGCGTCCGCCCGCCGAGATCTCCTTGGCGAGGTCGTCGTTCAGGAAGACGGGCGTCTGCTGCTCGCCGGGGCCCGTCTCGGCTGTCAGATGGGTGGTGGAGATCAGCGGCCAGAGATACGTCGTCTTCGTCCTGGTGCCGGCCTCGTCGGGCTGCCACGGCAGGAAGGTCCGCTGGATGCCGAGGACCTGGTCGTACTGAGCGGACGCGGTTCTGCCCGAGAGTGAGACACCCAGCTGATAGACCCCGTCCGAGCCGAGATCAAGCTCCTTGACAGGCACAGAGATGGTGAAGGGCTGAGCCACACCGGAGGCGAGTTCGGGGAACTTCTCCACGTACTTCCCGCCGACCTCCGTGCCGTCGGTGAACTGGTCGAAGCCACTGCGTCCTGCAGCTTCGTCGATGGCCGAGCGGCCCGTCACGGCCGCCGCTGCCACCCGCAGGCCCACGTGGGCGTCCGTGACCGTCTGCTTGCCCTTGTTCGTGACCGTGCCAGAGACGGTGACGGTGTCGCCGTCAGTGGGCACACCGGGGCTGAGCGAGTCGAGGGAGACCTCGACGGTTTTCGATCCTGTGGCCTCGGCCAAGGAGGTCTTCGGCGACGCCTGCGCGGACGGGGCCGAGGGCACCTGGAACAGACCTGCCAGCAGGGGCGCCCCGGCGAACAGCGCCCCGGTGCGCAGCAGCCACCGGCGGGCAGGTGAGGGATACGTCCCCTGGAAGTCTGCCGCCTCGGCCACGCGCTCGCCCGTCCTCGTCGTCAGTGGTCGTCGGAATGTGCGTCCACGCATGGTAACGATGTGCGCTGAGGGGAAGTGCCGCGGTCCGATCCACAAGATCGGCGCCGAGGCCGGACTGTCCCCGTATGTGTGTGTATCGATGGAGTCGCTGGATGGCGCACCCGCCCATGGCCTTGTGCACGTTCAATGGAGGCGACCGCGGCCACCGGCGCCACGTACCCTTTTCTGTTGTGCCGAACGCCAACGAAGACATGAGTGCCCTGAGCCAGGTGCAGCGCCGCGCGGTGAGTGAACTGCTGCGGGTGTCCCCTGTCGCCGACGACCTCGCTCGCCGTTTCCAGGAGGCGGGCTTCTCGCTCGCCCTGGTCGGGGGTTCGGTCAGGGACGCCCTGCTCGGCCGCCTCGGCAACGACCTGGACTTCACGACGGATGCCCGCCCCGAGGACGTGTTGAAGATCGTGCGCCCCTGGGCGGACGCCCTCTGGGAGGTCGGGATCGCCTTCGGCACGGTGGGGGCGCAGAAGGACGGCTACCAGATCGAGGTCACCACCTACCGCTCCGAGGCGTACGACCGGACCTCGCGCAAGCCCGAGGTGTCGTACGGCGACTCGATCGAGGAAGACCTCGTGCGCCGGGACTTCACCGTGAACGCGATGGCGGTGGGTCTCCCCGAGAAGGAGTTCATCGACCCCCACGGCGGGCTCGAAGACCTCTCGGCGCGTGTGCTGCGTACTCCTGGCGCCCCCGAGGACTCCTTCTCCGACGATCCGCTGCGCATGATGCGGGCCGCGCGTTTCGCCGCCCAGCTGGGCTTCGAGGTGGCCCCCGAGGTCGTCTCGGCGATGACCGACATGGCCGGCCGTGTTGAGATCGTCTCGGCGGAACGGGTACGGGACGAGCTGAACAAGCTGATCCTTTCCGCTCATCCCCGTGAGGGTCTGAGCCTGCTGGTAGAGACCGGCCTCGCCGAGCATGTTCTGCCCGAGCTGCCGGCGCTGCGACTGGAACGGGACGAGCACCACCGGCACAAGGACGTCTACGACCACACGCTGATCGTCCTGGAGCAGGCGATCGCGCTCGAAGAGGCCGGACCCGACCTCACTCTGCGGCTCGCCGCCCTGCTGCACGACATCGGCAAGCCCCGCACGCGCAGATTCGAGGAGGACGGCCGGGTCTCCTTCCACCACCACGAGGTGGTCGGCGCCAAGATGACCAAGAAGCGCATGGCTGCTCTCAAGTACTCCAACGAACTCGTCAGGGATGTCTCGCGCCTGGTCGAACTCCACCTGCGCTTCCACGGATACGGCACGGGCGAATGGACGGACTCCGCTGTCCGCCGCTACGTGCGCGACGCCGGCCCGCTGCTGGACCGGCTCCACAAGCTGACCCGTTCCGACTGCACGACACGGAACAAGCGCAAGGCAAACGCCCTGTCCCGCGCGTACGACGGTCTGGAGGACCGGATCGCCCAGCTCCAGGAACAGGAGGAACTGGATGCCATCCGCCCGGACCTCGACGGCAACCAGATCATGGAGATCCTGGGAGTAGGGCCAGGGCCGGCGATCGGGCAGGCGTACAAATTCCTGCTGGAGCTGCGCCTGGAGAACGGGCCGATGCCGCACGATGAGGCCGTGACAGCGCTCAAGGAGTGGTGGGCCCGGACTCCGCAGGTCTCTTGACGACGGACTGTCCGTTGCCGGTGGACAGGGGAGCGGTGCGATGTTTCACGTGAAACATCGCAC
>NZ_JBHVDD010000146.1:0-11652 GCF_042802995.1 Streptomyces sp. NPDC057438 | reverse complement strand
GCCCTGCGGCGGCACGGCAAAGCGGCTCGCGTCCTGCGAGGTCGCGCCGCCGCAGGACCTCCCCCCGTCCGCCGTTCTCACCCCCTCGACGGTCCGCGCCCCGTTCGTCGCCGTCCACGCCCGTTCCACCGTCACGCTCACCCCGGCCGGATGCGGCCCGCCCCCCGGACGAGCCGCACCCGACGACCGGGCCGCAGGCCCTCGCACCCGCAGCGGCCTGATCGGATCAGACCCGCAACGGCCTGATCGACGTGGGCGCGTGGCCCGGCTCCGTCGCGATCTCCTCGAACTCCACCACGTTGCCGATGTCGTTCGTCGTGGACATCGAGATGTTGGTGACGCGTTCCAGGATCGCCTCGACGACGACCGGCACCCGGTACTCCGCCGCGAGCTTCTTCGCCTCCTCGAGGGCGGCGCCCAGCTCGGCCGGGTCGGTCACCCGGATCGCCTTGCACCCGAGACCCTCGGCGACCTTGACGTGGTCGACACCGTAGACGCCCAGCTCCGGCGAGTTGACGTTCTCGAACTCCAGGTTGACCTGGAAATCGATGTCGAAGGCGCGCTGGGCCTGCCGGATGAGGCCCAGGTAGGCGTTGTTGACGAGGACATGGACGTACGGGATGCGGTGCTGCGCCCCGACCGCCAGCTCCTCGATCATGAACTGGAAGTCGTAGTCGCCGGAGAGCGCGACGACGGGGGCCTCCGGGTCGGCCTTCGCGACGCCGAGCGCGGCCGGGACCGTCCAGCCGAGCGGTCCCGCCTGGCCGCAGTTGATCCAGTGGCGCGGGCGGTGGACGTGCAGGAGCTGGGCGCCGGCGATCTGGGAGAGGCCGATCGTGGAGACGTACCGGGTCTCGGGACCGAACGCCCTGTTCATCTCCTCGTAGACGCGCTGCGGCTTGATCGGGATGTCGTCGAAGTGCGTACGGCGCTGCAGCCGGGCCCTGCGGTCCTGTGCGGCCGCCGCCCACGCGGAGCGGTCCGGGAGCCGGCCGGCCGCCCGCAACTCCCGTGCCACCGTGACGAACAGCTCCAGCGCGGCCCCGGCGTCGGACGCGATGCCGTAGTCGGGGGCGAAGATCCGGCCGATCTGGGTGGGCTCGATGTCGACGTGGACGAACGTCCGTCCCGCCGTGTAGACGTCCAGCTTCCCGGTGTGCCGGTTGGCCCAACGGTTGCCGATGCCGAGGACGAAGTCGGACTCCAGGAAGGTCGCGTTGCCGTAGCGGTGCGAGGTCTGCAGTCCGACCATGCCGGCGTTCAGCTCGTGGTCGTCGGGCAGGACGCCCCAGCCCATCAGAGTGGGCACGACCGGCACACCCGTCAACTCGGCGAACTCCACGAGGAGTTCGGCCGCATCGGCATTGATGACACCGCCGCCCGCCACGATCAGCGGCCGCTCCGAGGCGTTCAGCAGCCCGATCGCCTTCTCGATCTGGGCGCGGGTGGCGACGGGCTTGTAGACCGGGAGCGGTGCGTAGGTGTCGGGGTCGAACTCGATCTCGGTGAGCTGGACGTCGATCGGGAGGTCGACGAGGACCGGCCCCGGCCGCCCGGAGCGCATCAGGTGGAACGCCTGCTGGAAGACCCCGGGGACCTGCGCGGCCTCCAGCACGGTCACGGCCATCTTGGTGACCGGCCTGGCGATGGAGGCGATGTCGACCGCCTGGAAGTCCTCCTTGTGGATCGCGGCCGTGGGTGCCTGGCCCGTGACGCAGAGGATCGGGACGGAGTCACCGGTGGCCGAGTAGAGCCCGGTGATCATGTCGGTCCCGGCGGGCCCCGACGTGCCGACGCACACGCCGATGTTGCCGGGACGCGCGCGGGTGTACCCCTCGGCCATGTGCGACGCGCCCTCGACGTGCCGGGCCAGGGTGTGCTGGATCCCTCCTGCCGCCTTCAGGGCGGCGTAGAAGGGGTTGATCGCCGCGCCGGGGACACCGAACGCGTCACGGACACCCTCGCGCTTGAGGATCTCGACTGCCGCGCGGGCAGCGGTCATACGAGCCATTGCGTACTCCTGCTTCAGCTGCCGGAGCCTCTCCCGTCGCGCCCCGCGGTGAGCACTTCCGTCATCCCGTCAGTTGATGTTTCCGCATCAGGTGAATTCCATAATACGGAAATTATTTTCTGCTATCTGGAAGCAGAGTAGGAGGGGTGGCAGGGAGCGTCAAGGGCGCGGGCGGCGGCGATCCACCCCGGCGTCTCGGGGTGTTCGCCTGCCGGAGCGGCCCCGGCTGGAGGACGATGGGGAGGCGTTTTCGGTGCCGCTCGGTGGTGGGGTGGGGAGCATGGACGAGAGCATGGTGGTGCGGTGTCCGGACTGCGGGCGCGAGCACCCGTACGCGGCTCCTGCGTACCCCTGCGCGTGCGGCACCCCGGTCGCCCCGCCCCTGAACCGCCGCGCCGGCCCCACCTCCGTCACCCACCGCACCTGGGACGAGGACTGGATCACCGTGCGCTGCGGAGGCTGCGGGCGCACCGGCGAGTGGCCCCACCCGGAGCTGGGCTGCGCCTGCGGGACCGTGCTGCGGGTGCCCGTCGCCGGCACCCCGGCGTCACCGGGGGCCGGCGGCGCTCCCGGCTCCGCCGCGGCGCCCGCCGGCCCCCGGGCGGTCTTCCGGCCCCTGACCATCCGCACGGCCCGCGACGCGGTCACCACCGTCGCCCTGTATCTGCGCTGGCTGGGCTACCGGGACGTCCGCCGCGCCGACCAGCGCCAGCCGTCCGGGATCGGTCTGGCCGCGCGGGGTGTGCTGGCCCAGGTGGACCCGTCGGTCCGCCCGGCCACGCCTCGCGACGTCGAGTGCCTGTGGCTGACCGCCATGACGGAGTCCGCCGTCTGCGCCTACTTCTCCCTCGCCGGGTACACCGACGAGGCCCGCGACCGTGCCGACGATCTGGGCGTCTGCCTGTTCGTGCTGGACCTCACGGGCACCCCGCAGCCGGTGAACGGCGCGGCGACGGATCTGGCCGCCGCGGGCGCGGGGGCCTGAGGCGTCGCCCGCGCGCGGGGGCTACCCGGCGGCGAACCGCTCCCGCAGCTCGATCTTCCGCACCTTCCCCGACACCGTCATCGGGAAGGCGTCCAGGACACGCAGCGCACTCGGGATCTTGTAGTGCGCCAACTGCCCCTCGCAGTGGGCCCGCAGCTCCTCCAGGGTCGGGGGCTCGACCCCCTCGTGCGGGATGACGCAGGCCAGGACCTCCTCGCCGTACCGCTCGTGCGGGACGCCCACCACCTGGACGTCGGCGATCTTCGGGTGGCCGTACAGGAACTCCTCGATCTCGCGCGGGTAGATGTTCTCGCCGCCCCGGATGATCATGTCCTTGATACGGCCGACGATCTCGACGTAGCCGTCCTCGCGCATGGTCGCCAGGTCGCCGGTGTGCATCCACCGGCCGGCGTCGACGGCCTCGGCGGTCTTCTCCGGCTCCTCCCAGTAGCCGAGCATCACGCTGTAGCCGCGGGTGCACAGCTCGCCCGCCGTACCGCGAGGCCGGGTCACCCCGGTCGCGGGGTCGACGACCTTCACCTCGATGTGCGGCAGGACGCGGCCCACGGTGGCGGTGCGGTGTTCCAGGTCGTCGTCGCGCCGGGTCTGGGTGGAGACGGGCGAGGTCTCGGTCATGCCGTAGCAGATCGCGACCTCCGTCATGTGCATCTCGGTGACGACCCGCTTCATCACCTCCACCGGGCAGGGTGAGCCGGCCATGATGCCGGTGCGCAGCGAGGAGAGGTCGTAGGAGCCGAAGTCGGGGAGGTTCAGCTCCGCGATGAACATGGTCGGCACGCCGTACAGCGAGGTGCAGCGCTCCCGCCGGACGGCCTCCAGGGTGGCCCGCGGGTCGAAGGACGGGGCCGGGATCACGACACAGGCGCCGTGCGAGGTCGCCGCGAGGTTGCCCATCACCATGCCGAAGCAGTGGTAGAACGGCACGGGCACGCAGATCCGGTCCTGCTCGGTGTAGGCGAGCGACTCCCCCACGAAGTAACCGTTGTTGAGGATGTTGTGGTGGGAGAGGGTGGCCCCCTTGGGAAAGCCCGTGGTGCCCGAGGTGTACTGGATGTTGATCGGGTCGTCGCAGGACAGTTCCGGATACGGCACCGGCGTTCCCCGCGCGACCAGCGCGTCCCAGCTGGGGTCGCCGATGAAGACGGTCTCCCTCAACCTCGGGCACCGGCCCCGCACCTGCTCGACCATCGCCCGGTAGTCGCTCCCCTTGTGGCGGAGCGAGGCGAACAGCAGTCGGACCCCGGACTGGCGGAGGACGTACTCGACCTCGTGGGTGCGGTAGGCCGGGTTGATGTTGACCATGATCGCGCCGATGCGGGCGGTGGCGTACTGGACGAGCACCCACTCGGGGCAGTTGACCGCCCAGATGCCCACCCGGTCGCCCTTGTCGACACCGCTCGCGAGCAGCGCGTACGCCAGCGCGTCCACGTCGGCGGCGAACCGGGCGTACGTCCAGCGCCGCCCCGACGGCACGTCGACGAGGACCTCACGGTCCGGCCAGGCCGCGACGGCCCGGTCCAGGTCGGCGCCGATGGTGTCGCCGAGCAGGGCGGTGCCACCGGTGCCGTGCGTGTACGACGGCTCGCCGCTCACCGGAAGTCCTCCTCGCGGTACTCGGCGTCCGACCCCGCGGCGGTGGCCTCGCGCAGCTCGATGCGGCGGATCTTGCCCGACACGGTCTTCGGCAGGTCGCCGAACTCCAGGCGGCGCAACCGCTTGTAGGGCGCGAGGACGGTCCGGGAGTGCTCGAAGATCACCTTCGCGGTGTCCGGGCCGGGCTCCCAGCCGGCCGCCAGCACGATGTACGCCTTCGGTACGGCGAGGCGGACCTCGTCCGGCGCGGGCACGACGGCCGCCTCGGCGACCGCGTCGTGCTCCAGCAGCGCGCTCTCCAGCTCGAAGGGGCTGATCTTGTAGTCGCTCGCCTTGAACACGTCGTCCGCGCGTCCCACGTAGGTGAGGTACCCGTCCTCGTCGCGCGAGCCGATGTCGCCGGTGCGGTAGAAGCCGCCGGCCATCGCCTCGGCCGTACGGTCCGGGTCTCCGTGGTAGCCGGTCATCAGGCCGACCGGGCGGTTGGAGAGGTCCAGGGCGATCTCCCCCTCGTCGGCGCCGGGGGCGCCCGAGACGGGGTCGAGGAGGACGACCTTGAAGCCCGGGCCGGGCCGGCCCATCGAGCCGGTCTTCAGCCGCTGGCCGGGGCTGTTGGAGACCTGGACGGCGGTCTCGGTCTGGCCGAAGCCGTCACGGATGTCCACGCCCCAGGCGCGGCGCACCTGCTCGATGACCTCGGGGTTGAGGGGTTCACCGGCGGCGACGATCTCGCGGGGCGGGGTCTTCAGCTGGGTGAGGTCGGCCTGGATGAGCATCCGCCACACGGTCGGCGGGGCGCAGAAGGTGGTGACCCCCGCGCGGTCCATCTCCGCCAGCAGCCGGCCCGCGTCGAAGCGGGTGTAGTTGTGGATGAACACCGTCGCCTCCGCGTTCCAGGGGGCGAAGAGGTTGGACCAGGCGTGCTTGGCCCAGCCGGGCGAGGAGATGTTGAGGTGCACGTCGCCCGGCTTCAGGCCGATCCAGTACATGGTCGCCAAGTGGCCGACGGGATACGACACATGGGTGTGCTCGACCAGCTTGGGCCGGGCGGTCGTGCCCGAGGTGAAGTACAGCATCAGCGGATCGGTGGCGTTGGTCGGCCCGTTCGGCTCGAAACGGGCGGGGGCCGCGTACGCCTCCTCGTACGGCCGCCAGCCGTCCACCGTGCCGCCGACGGTCGTGCGGGTGTAACGGCCGGGCACGTCCTCGAACTTGGGGGCGTCCTCGGCCCGTACGATCACATGCTTCACCCGGCCGCGTTCCACGCGGTCGCGCAGGTCGGCGGGGCCGAGCAGCGGGGTCGCGGGGATGACGACGGCCCGCAGCTTCATCGCGGCGAGGGCCGTCTCCCACAACTCCGCCTGGTTGCCGAGCATCACGAGGATGCGGTCGTCGGCGCGCACACCCCGGTCCCGCAGCCGGTTGGCGACCTTGGACGAGCGCTCGGACATCTCGGCGAAGGAGACCACGGTCTCGGTGCCGTCCTCCTCGACGAGGTGCAGCGCGGTGCGGTCGTTCCCTCGTGCGATCACGTCGAACCAGTCGAGCGCCCAGTTGAAGTACTCCGGGCGCGGCCAGGTGAAGTCCCGGTAGGCCGTGGCGTAGTCGTCACGATGGGTCAGCAGGAAGTCCCGGGCCGCGCGGAACTCGTCCGTGGCGCTCGTCCTCGCCGACATGTGTCCTCCTCATTGCCGGACCGTTGCCCGACATCGTGTAATGCGTGATACACGTCTCACCACCCCCGAACGGGGGTGCGCCGCGCGGAAGGGGTGAGTTCGTGGCATCGGATCCCTCGGATTCCGTCGGGACGGCACGGGGCAGGGCGGACCTGCGGGGCGCGCTGCGCACGCTGCGGGGGGCCACCGGCCTGCCGCTCGCCTTCGCCGGGCTGGTCGAGCCGGGCCCCGGGCAACTGCGCATCAGCGAACTCCAGGGCAACCGCACGACGGCGCTCCAGGGCCTCGCCGTGCACTCCGGCAACGGCCTCGGCGGCAAGACGGTGGCGCTGGCCCGCCCCTGCTGGGTGACCGACTACTCGCTGTCACGCCAGATCAGTCACGAGTACGACGCCGCGGTCGCCGCCGAGGGCATCCGCTCGGTCCTCGCGGTACCCGTCGTCGTACGCCGTGAGGTGCGCGGGGTGCTGTACGGCGCGCTGCGAGCGGCACAGCCGCTGGGCGACCGCACGGTGGGGGCCGCGCTGGACGCGGCGCGGGACCTGGAGCAGGCGCTGGTGGTGCGGGACGAGGCACGGAACCTGCTGGCCACGGTCCGGGCGGGCGCCGAGCACGGAGACTCGGCCGGGGCGTGGGAGGAGGTCCGTGAGGCGCACGGGGCGCTGCGCGCACTGGCCCCGCGCATCGACGATCCGGGGCTGCGGGCCGAGCTGCTGCGGGTGTGCGGCCGGCTGGCGGGGGCGTCCTCCCCCGGCGGGGACACCGCCGGGTCGGCCGCGCCCGTGCAGGCCGGCGGTGAGCGGGTCGCCCTCACCGCGCGTGAGGTGGATGTACTGGCCTGTGTGGCGATGGGTTCCACGAACGCGGTCGCGGCGCAGCGGCTGGGGCTGCGTCCGGAGACCGTGAAGGCGTATCTGCGCTCGGCCATGCGCAAGCTGGGGGCGCACACCCGGCTGGAGGCGGTGGTGGCCGCGCGCCGGGCGGGGCTGCTGCCGTAGAGCGGGCCCTCACCGGGGGCCGAGGGACGTGCCCACGGGGTCCTCCGTACCCCGTGACGAGGGCGTTGCGGACCCGGGCTTTCATGTAACGGGCATGTGAAATTCCTTATGCCGTACCCTTCCTGTTATTTCCCACACCGGGCCTGCGTTCCGAAATTCAAAGACTGGATGCCTAATATTGGCCCGGACACGACACTCGAGGGGAGCGGTGGCCCGTGCGACGGGAGTTCAAGGAGCCTGGGAGACCCCGCCCCGACCTGGTCATTGGCCGGGAGGAGCTGTTCGCGGGGGCCCGTGAGCAGCTGGCGCGGGGCGGCAGCGTGCTCGTGCACGGCTCCGCGGGGATCGGGAAGTCGACGATCCTGCGCGCCCTGGCCGCCGCGGACGAGGAATCGGTGCGGACGGTGCTGCGCTGCTCGGCCACCGAGTCCGAGTCGCATCTGCCGTTCCTGGCACTGACCGATCTGCTCGGCCTGGTCCTGGACGAGGTGTCCGACCAGCTGCCCGCGCCGCAGCGCACCGCGCTGGAGTCCGCGCTCACGGGCCGTGGCGAGTCCACCCTCCAGCGCGACGGGCTCGCGCTCCGGCTGGCCGTGCTGTCGACCCTGCGGGCCCTGGCCGCCAAGGGCCCGGTGCTGATCGTCGCGGACGACCTCCAGTGGCTGGATCCGGCCAGTGTCGAGCTGCTCGGGTTCGCGGCGCGGCGGCTGGGCGAGCTGCCCGTGCGCATGCTGTGCGCCGTGCGTACCTCGACGGACCCGCACGGTCACGAGCAGGACAGGTATCTACGCGCGTCTCCGCCCGACACCCTCGCTCTCCGGCTCACCCCGCTGTCCCGGACGCACGTCGCCGAGCTGCTGGAGAACCGCGGTTACACGGGTCTGCCCCGCTCCGCCGTGCGGGACATCCACCGCACCAGCGGAGGCAACCCGCTTTTCGCCCTGGAACTCGGCCGTGCCCTCGCCGACAGCCCGACGCCGCCGCGTCCCGGCGAGCAGCTGCCGGTGCCGACCTCGCTGCGGACCCTGGTCCTGAACCGGCTGGACATGCTCTCGGCCGAGGCCCGCCGCACCCTGCTCGTCGCCAGTGCCGGTGCCCGGCCCACCGTGGCGCTGCTGCGCGCCGCCGGCCGGGAGAACGCCGAGGCGGAGACCGCCCAGGCCGTCGAGCTGGGGCTGCTCGCCCCGGAGCGGGAGGGCCCGGGCGTGCGGTTCGCGCACCCTCTGGTGTCCGCCGCCCTGTACGCCGAGGCGACCGCCCAGGAGCGGCGGGCCGCCCACGCGGCGCTGTCCACCGCCGCCGTCGACCCCATCGAGCGGGCCCGGCACCTGGCGCTGTCCACCCACGGCGCCGATCCGCTGGTCGCCGCGCGGCTCGGCGAGGCCGCGGCCGTGGCCCGGGACCGGGGCGCGCCCTCGGTCGCCGCCGAGCTGGGACTCCTCGCGGCCCGGCGCACCCCGGCGGACGCGACGCCGGGTCCCGACGAGCGGCGGCTGCAGGCCGCCGAGGACGCGCTGACCGCCGGTGAGAACGACCTCGGCCGGGACATCGCCCGTGAGGTGCTCAGCCGGGCCACCGAGCCCGCCGAGCGGGTCCGCGCCTGGATGGTGGTGATCGACGCGGCCGGGCAGTCCCTCGCCGAGGTCGACGCGGTCTACCCGCAGGTCCTCGCCGACGCCGGCGACGACCCGCGGCTGCTCGGCCTGGTCCGCTACCAGCTGGCCTGGCGCGCCCTGGTCCTCGAAGGCGACTTCGCCCAGAGCCGGGAGGAGGCCGCCCGGGCCGCGGAGCTGGCGGCGCGCGCCGAGGACCGGCGCACCGAGCTGCTCGCGCTCTCCTTCCAGGCGCAGACCGAGATGCTGATGGGCCACCCGGACGCGCCCGCGACGATCAAGCGGGCGCTGAAGGAGCCGCAGGACCCGCAGCTCGCCTGTCACCACAACGGGGCGGGCGCCACCCGCTTCCGCTGGCTGATGATGAGCGACCAGCTCGGGGAGGCCCGCGCCACGATCACCTCGCTGCTGCGCGAGGTGCGCCGGCGCGGCATGGTCGAGAGCGAGGTGCACTACGTGCGCTTCCTCGCGGAGACCGAGCTGCGCTCCGGGCACTGCGGCCGGGCGCTCGACCTGGCCCGCGAGGGCTACGTCCTGGCCCGCGACTCCGGTATCGGCGAGGGCGCGTCCGCCATGCTCACCTCGCTCGCGGAGGCCGCCGGCGGTGACGTGGAGCGGGCCCGGGCGCTGGCCCGCGAGGCCGCCGACCGCGCCGAGCAGGACGGCGACCTGATGTACCTCTCCCGCGCCCTGGGCGCCCTCGGGCACGCCCAGCTGGTGGCCGGTGACGCGCCGGGCACGGTGCAGTCCCTGCGCCGCGTACGGGAGTTGGAGGACGGGCTGGGGATCTACGATCCCGCGCGCGGCCGGTGGCACGGTGACCTCGCCGAAGCCCTGGTGCGGGTGGGCGAGTTGACGGAGGCGCAGGACGTCATCGACGTCACCCGGCAGCAGGCCCTGCGGCTCGGCCGGGAGAGCGTGCTCGCCGTCCTCGACCGGGCCGAGGCCCTGGTGCGCGCGGCGCGGGGTGAACAGGAAGCCGCCGTACGGCAGTTGACGTCGGCGCAGGACCGGCTCGCCAAGCTGGGCTACGGGCTGGAGGAGGCGCGGGCGGCGTTCGCCCTGGCGGGGCTGCGCACCGCGCAGGGACCCGGGCTCGCCCGGCCGGGAGCGGCGCCGGCCTCCGGGCCCGGTTCGTACGACGAGGCGTCCCGGCTGTTCCGCCGCTGCCGCGCCCTGCCGTGGCTGCGTCGGGTGGAGGAGGCCGCCGTCGCCCCGGCGCCCCCTCAGCAGCCCGCGATCGCCCCCTCGGCGCTGGACGCCCTCGCCGTGCTCGCGGCGACCGAACGGCAGGTCGCGGAGCTGGTCATGGAGGGCGCGACCAATCGGGAGATCGCCGGCCGGCTGTACATCAGCGTGAAGACGGTCGAGGCGACACTGACGCGCGTCTACCGGAAGCTGGGCATCCGGTCGCGTGTGGACATCGTGCGACTGGCGGCGGGACACCGTACGAACTGACCTCCCCGGGACCGGCTGACGAGCCCCTCCCGGGACCTGGGCCCTGTCGTCACATTCCCGTCTGCCGCGCCCGGGCGGTACCACGAGCGCGCGGCGACCTTGCGGCTCCAGCCTAGGCTCAAACCCCGGCCCGGGTCATCGAGGGTTTTCCCTCCCCAACTCCCCTAGGGGGATCCCCCCTTGGGAGGGGATCCCTCCCGCTCCTATTTTTTGTGACGTGCCGCACGCCAGGGCACACGGACCGGCCCGCCGCCCCCGCTCGGCTCCCCCGAGCGGGGGCGGCACCGCCGGCTCTGTGCACCGCTCCCCCACCCGCGTGTCCCCCACCGGCAACGCCCCCTGAGGAGAACCATGTTCGGGCTCCACCGTGTCAAGAAGTCGATGGTGGCCGCCACGGTCACCGCTGCCGCCGCCGCTGCCGCGCTGCTCACCGCGCCGGGCGCCGCCGCCGCTTCCCAGCCCATCGTGGGCGGCACGACGACCACGGCGTCCGCGTACCCCTTCGTCATGCAGATCACGGACGCTTCTCAGGACCAGTTCTGCGGGGGCACCCTCGTCTCGCCCACCAAGGTGATCACCGCCGCGCACTGCATGGTCGGCGAGACCACCAGCACCGTCAGGGTCGTCGGTGGCCGCACCTACGCCAACGGCACCAACGGCACGGTCAGCCGGGTGAGCAGAATATGGGTGCACCCGAGCTTCCGGAATGTCAAGACGGGCGACGACGTCGCCGTGCTGACCCTGTCCACGGCGATGCCGTACACCACGGCCAAGTACGTCTCGTCCTCGAGCACGGGCGTCTACACGGCCGGCACCACCGCCCGCATCCTCGGCTGGGGAGCCACCGCGTCGAACGGCAGCTCCTCCAACCAGCTGCGCACCGCGACCGTCCCGCTCGTGTCGGACTCCAGCTGCCGCACCTCCTACGGCTCCGACTTCATCGCGAGCGACATGGTCTGCGCCGGATACACCTCCGGCGGCGTCGACACCTGCCAGGGCGACAGCGGCGGTCCCCTGCTCATCGGGGGCGTCCTGGCAGGCATCACTTCCTGGGGTGAAGGGTGCGCGGACGCCGGGTTCCCCGGCATCTACACCCGGCTGACCACCTTCTCCAGCACGGTGGCCGCGCAGCTCGCCTCGTAACCGGGGCCGGGCGCGACCCGACAGACTCCCGGGGCACGTCCCCGGGAACTCACAGGGGGCGGCCGGGACCGGGCCCGAGCGGGTAGCGGGGCCCCCAGGCCCAGGGCCGGGGGGGCGGGGGGGCGACAAGGGGGCCCCCCGGGGGGCAGGGCGC
>NZ_JBHVDD010000145.1:0-11855 GCF_042802995.1 Streptomyces sp. NPDC057438 | reverse complement strand
GCCGCCGGCAGCGCGAGCTCCGGCGGCACAGCAGCGGGGGCGCGGGCGTGCGGTCAGTCCTGATAGACGACACCCAGGTCGGCCAGCTTGGCGCGCAGTTGGTAATAGTCGACACCCAGAGTCCCGGAGCGCAGGACCTCGCGGGTGGCCGCCTCCTTGGCGATCCGCTTCTCCGCGAGCTCGGCTGCCTCCTCCGCCTCCGCGAGGGGCACGACGACCACGCCGTCGTCGTCGGCGACGACGACATCACCAGGGGAAACGTTCACTCCGCCGAGTGCCACGGGCACGTTGACCGATCCCGGGGACGCCTTCACCGTGCCCTGCGCGGACACCGACCGCGCCCAGACGTGGAAGCCCATGCCCCGCAGCTCGGCGGTGTCGCGGACACCGGCTCCCGTGACCAGGCCGATGACGCCCCGGGTGGCCAGGGAGGTCGCCAGCAGCTCGCCGAACATGCCGTCCGTGGACGGCGAGGTGGTCGTCACCACCAGGACGTCCCCGGGCCGGCAGACCTCTACGGCGGCGTGGATCATCAGGTTGTCCCCCGGGTGGGAGCTGACCGTCACCGCGGGACCCGCCACACGCACGTTTCGCTGATTCGGCAGCAGACCGGTCCCCGCGAAGCCGCGGCGGCCGATGGCTTCGTGGACCGTCGACACCCCCGCCTCGGCGAGCCGGGCGACGACGTCGGCAGCGGGCCGGGCGATGTTCCTCACAACGACGTGGCGGTCGCGCATGTCTCCTCCGGAATGCTCAGGGTTGATGTCAGGAGAATTCATGAACAAAACCCCCTTGTCAATAACAAAGTTGGATATATGGCGACACCAGCCTGTCTGATCCATTTCGTCGCACCATCGGTCAAGTCCGTGCGAGCACATGGGAGTTCGGCCGACATCCGAGTTCTCCGCCCCGGCACACCGACAGCGATCCGGGCCGTCTCCGGCGCACATCCGGGGCCCACGCGCCTTCCCCTCTGCTCACCCACCCACCCCACTCGACCCAAGGAGTCCTGATGAGCCACGACACCTCCCCTACGTCCGAAGGCGCGCTGCTGGTGATCAGCGCGCACGCGGGCGACTTCGTCTGGCGGGCCGGCGGCGCCATCGCCTTGGCCGCCGAACGCGGTCAGCGCGCGAAGGTGCTGTGCCTGAGCTTCGGCGAGCGCGGCGAGTCCGCCCGTGCCTGGCGGGACGGCCTGCGCCTGGACGAGATCAAGGAACTCCGCCGCACCGAGGCCACGAACGCCGCGGCCGCGCTGGGTGCGGAGATCGAGTTCCTGGACGCCGGGGACTACCCGCTGCTGGAGACCCAGGAGTTGGTGGACCGCATCGTGCACGTGTACCGGGAGGTGGATCCCGCGGTCGTCCTCACTCACACCCTCACGGACCCCTACAACGGCGACCATCCGGCCGCCGCCCGTATGGCGCTCCAGGCACGCGTGCTCGCCCAGGCGGTCGGTTACGACGCGCCAGGTGAACCGCTCGGCGCTCCCCCGGTGTTCTTCTTCGAGCCGCACCAGCCGGAGCAGTGCGACTTCAAGCCGAACGTCCTGCTGGACATCACCCCCGTCTTCGACAAGAAGCGCAAGGCCATGGAGTGCCTGGCCGCACAGCAGCACATGTGGGACTACTACACCGACCTCGCCAAGCGGCGCGGCGTTCAGCTGAAGCGCAACGCCGGACCCAACCTCGGCCTCGCGCACGGAACCATGGGAGAGGCGTACGTGCGGCTCTACCCGCAGACGACGGGTGTCCTGGCATGACGGCGCACAACGCGACGGGTGCCCGCGCGGCCACACACGTCTGGGTTCCCTTCCTCGACACGTCCCTGTACGTGCAGTTCACGGACGAAACCGACCGGGTGCACGGAACGGCCGGAACGTACGCCCCCCGGAGTCTGTTGGCCGAGGCCGTCCCCGAGGACGCACTCACACGCGACGACCGTTACGGCGTGGTGATGTGGCGCATCGACGTCGAACGGCTGCACGCCGTCGTGGAAGCCCTCTGGAACGAGGACGACCGCCAGGTGCGGATCCACCTCGACCAGGCCCCGCGGGCACGCAGGGACGACGACATGCCCGGCCCGCGCGACGGATGACGTAGTCCGGGCCACGACCATACGCCGCCCCGGTCCGGTCATTCGAGCGATGACCTGGGCATCCTGCGGTGGCTAGCGTCGATCGCGCCGCCACCGACACCGGGCGGCCCGCCCTGCCGACCGTACCGAGGAGATGACGAACGTGACGAGCCCTTCAGCCACCGCCCCGGACACGCATCCTCTCGGTTCCGCCGCGGCCGGAACGCCGTCCGGGACCCGGCGCGGCACCGAGGTCGAAGGCACCGTCACGGTGCTGGCCCGGCAGGCGGTGGCGGACGACGTGGTGTCGCTGGAGCTCGCGGCGAGCTCGGGCGAACCGCTGCCGGTCTGGCAGCCGGGCGCGCACATCGACGTCGTCCTGCCCACGGGCGCCACCCGGCAGTACTCGCTGTGCGGCCCGGTGGGAGACACGGCTCACTGGCGTGTCGCGGTGCTCCGGGAGCCCGACGGGCGCGGCGGATCGCAGTGGATCCACGACCACGTCGAGGAGGGCGGCGAACTTCGGGTGCGCGGCCCGCGCAACAACTTCCCGTTGCGGCCCGCCACCCGATACCTGTTCGTCGGCGGCGGCATCGGCATCACCCCGCTGCTCCCGATGATCGCCGAGGCCACGGCGGTCGGCGCCGAGTGGTCCCTGCTCTACGGTGGCCGCACACGCTCCTCCATGGCGTTCCTGCCCGAACTGGAGGGCCACGGCGAGCGCGTGACGGTGCGGCCGCAGGACAAGCACGGACTGCTCGACCTCGCCGGCTTCCTCGGTGATCCCGACCCGTCCACCCTGGTGTACTGCTGCGGTCCCGCAGGGCTCGTCGACGCGGTCGAAGCGCACTGCGCCGACTGGCCGACCGGTGCGCTGAACATCGAGCGGTTCGCCGCGGCGGCCGTCCGACAGCCCGCCGACGACATGGCCGAGCAGCCGATCGAGGTGGAACTGCGGGCGTCCGGGACCACAGTGACCGTGCCGCCCGGCCTGTCGGTCCTCAAGGCCGTGGAGCAGGCGGGCGTCCCTGTCCTGTCCTCCTGCGAGGAAGGCATCTGCGGATCGTGCGAGACCTCCGTCCTGGAGGGCGAGGTCGACCACCGCGACTCACTGCTCACCGAGGACGAGCGCGCCGCGAACGACACGATGCTGATCTGCGTCTCCCGGGCGCGCGGCGGACGCCTCGTCCTGGATCTCTGACACCCCCGACTCGGTCCGGACAGCGTCCTTGTCGGTCGCAAGCGGACCGGTACACCTCAGTACCCATCACCGACCCGGCACACCCCCGAGCCGGACGGCCGACCCCGAAGAAAGGACCCGCGATGACATTGACACAGCACGTGCGCAACGGCTGGTACCTGGGAGCCTGGTCCGACGAGATCGGCCGAACACTCAAGCAGCGCTGGATCACGGACATCCCCGTCTGCTTCTACCGGCTGCCCGACCAGACCGTCACGGCCGTCGAGGACCGCTGCCCCCACCGCAAGTACCCGTTGTCCCTGGGCCACTTGGACGACGAGGGAACCCTCCAGTGCGACTACCACGGTTACCGCTTCGACGGCCAGGGCGTGTGCGTCGGGGTCGCCGAGCAGGCCGACCGGCCCAAGGCGGCACTGCGCCGGTTTCCCCTGGTCGAGCGGGACGGTGCCCTATGGATCTGGCCCGGAGACCCCGAACTGGCCGACGAGAGCCTGCTGCCCGACACCTCGTGGCTGACCGACCCGAACTGGACCCATGTTCACGGCGTCGTCCCGCTGAAGGCACGGCACATGCTGCTCCTGGAGAACCTGCTCGACCTCACCCATGAGACGTTCCTGCATCCGACGAGCATCGGCAACGCCGCCGTCGCCGCGACCCCGATCGACGTGACCGTGGACGGCGACCGGGTCGGCTTCAGCCGACGCATGATCGGCATCGAGGCCCCTCCGTTCTACGAGAAGTCCTGCGGACTGACCTCTCCTGTGGACCGTTGGCAGGACGGCGACTTCTACCCTCCGGGCATCTTCGTCCTCAACATCCGCGTCGCGGCCACCGGCACCGAGGAGCCGGACGGCTTCCACATGAAGGTGCTCTACGGGATGACACCGGGGCGCGGCAACGAGACGCACGACTTCTACGCACTGGGACGCGACTACCTCATCGACGACCAGGAGCTCACGAAGTTCCAGCACGAGCAGCAACTCGCCGTGATGCAGGAGGACGTCGACGCCCTGGAGGCGCAGGAGATCATGTACGCCACCGATCCGGGCGGCACCGCCGAGTCCAGCATCAAGTCCGACCTCGCCGCACTCCGCGGACGCCGTGCGGTGGCGAAGATGCTCGCCCGCGAACAGCGCGCACAGCAGGGCGCCCGCATCCCTCACAGCAGGGCGTCCGTATGAGCGGCCGCCCCGTCTTCGTACTGCTCCACGGAGCCTGGCACGGCGGATGGGTGTGGCAGCACGTCACACCGCTGCTGCGTGCGGCCGGGCACGAGGTGCACTCCCCCACGCTGACCGGGGTGAGCGACCGTGCCCATCTGCTCAGCCCGCAGGTCGGGCTCAGCACCCACATCCAGGACGTCGTGGCGCTGATCGAGGCCCACGACGCCCGGGACGTCGTCCTCGTCGGGCACAGCTACGCCGGCCAGGTCGTCACCGGGGTCGCGGACCGGATCCCCGACCGGCTGGCCCGGCGCGTGCACCTCGACGCCTTCGTCGGCGACGACACGGACGCGGCGATCGACCTCCTTCCCGAACGCATCGCCGGGCACTACCGGGAGTCCGTGGCCGGCCCCGGCTTCGGCTGGCTCATCCCGGTGCGCTCGCTGAGTGTGCTGGGTGTCGAGGAACAGGCGGACCTGGACTGGCTCGGCCCCCGGCTGACCCCACACCCCTGGCTGACCTACACCGAACCCCTCCGTCTCACCGGGAAGGCCGACCAGGTACCCGGCGCCTTCATCGAGTGCACCGACTGGATGCGGGTGTTCACCCCGCACGCCGAGCGTGCCGCCGCCCGTGGCTGGCCGGTCCACGAGATCGCCACCGGCCACGAGGCCATGGTCACCGCCCCGGGCCGACTGGCCGAACTGCTGCTGGAGATCGCGGCAGCCTGACCCGTGAAGGAACGCCCCATGGAATTCCTCGTCCGTACCGAGAACACGCTGCCCCCCGACACACCTGACGACGTACGCGAGAGCCTGCGCAAGGGCGAGCGCGAACGGGCCATGCAGCTCAGGGAGTCGGGAATCCTCAAGCGGCTGTGGCGGGTTCCGGGCCGCAACGCGACCATCGGCCTGTACGAAGCAGCCGATCCGGCGGAACTGCACGACGCTCTGGTCTCCCTGCCCATGTGGAAATGGATGGACATCACCGTCGAGGCGCTCGCCACCCATCCACAGGAGAAGGCGCCATGACCGTGTGCCCTGACGGTCGAAGCCCACGGGTCGCGGTGGTCACAGGTGCCGCCGGTGGCCTGGGGCTCGCCGTCGCCCGCAGACTGGCCGAGGACGGTTTCACGGTCGCCGCCCTGGACATCGCCGAGACCGACGACACGGACCCGACTCCGGGTGTCCGGGCCTGGCGTTGCGACGTCACAGATCCGGCCGCGACCCGCCAGGCCGTGACGGAGATCGCCGAGACGTACGGCGGTGGCCGGATCGATGTACTCGTCAACAACGCGGGATCGCTCTCCGGCCGGGCACCACTGCTGGAGACGACCCCGGAGGAACTGCACCGGTTCTTCGCCGTCAACGCCGTCGGCCCGCTGCTCATGGTGCAGGCCTGTGTGCCCTGGCTGAGCGCAAGCCCGTGTCGAGGGCGGGTGATCAATGTCGCGTCCCGCACCTTCTTCACGGGAGCGCCGGGCCAGATCGCCTACGTGGCCAGCAAGGGCGCACTCATCGGCATGACCCGGGTGATGGCCCGCGAGCTGGGCGAGCACCGGATCACCGTCAACGCGGTGGCACCCGCGCAGGTGGCCACTCCGGGCACCCGGGCGCACTCCGACGACGAGGTGTTCGCCGCGACCATGCGCCGACAGGCGATCGAGGAGTTCGTCACCCCGGAGCACTTCGCCGGCCTCGTCTCCTATCTCGCGTCCCCCGACGCGGTCATGGTCACCGGCCAGACACTCGTCTGCGACGGCGGCGGGCTCCTGCACTGACCGGCGACACCACGGGAGAGGAGAGGAACGAATGAACGGCATCACACCCCAGGTCCCAGGCACCTATGTCTTCGACGCCGCGGAAAGTCGACGCGCCCGGGCCCTCAACCGGCTCTGCGGTTCCCTCAAGGAGGCCGAGAACCGGGAGAAGTTCCAAGCCGACGAAGCGGCGTACTGCGAGACATACGGACTCACGGTCCAGCAGCGGGACGCCGTCCTGCGACGGGACTGGAACCGGATGATGGAGCTGGGCGGCTCCATCTTCTACGTCTTCAAGCTCGCCATGGTCGACCAGAGATCCATGCAGTACCTCGGCGGGGTGTTCACCGGCATGACCACCGAGGAGTTCGCGCAGGCATTGAAAGCGGGAGGGCGGAGCTTTGGCTGAGGTGATATGGGGTCTGGCCACCTCGCACGTGCCGTCGATCGGTGCGGCCATGGACCGCGGGAAGACCGAGGACCCCTACTGGAAGCCGCTGTTCGACGGATACGCGCCGGCCCGGGAGTGGATGGCCCGGCACACGCCCGACATCGCGGTCATCGTCTACAACGACCACGCCAACGCCGTGGACATGAGCGTCACGCCGACCTTCGCGCTCGGAACGGCGGAGTCGTACCGGGTGGCGGACGAGGGATGGGGCAGCCGCCCGGTGCCCGCGGTCACGGGCGCTCCCGAGTTCTCCGACCACCTGGTCAACAGCCTGATCGACGCCTCCTTCGACCTCACCGTCTATCAGGAACTCGACGTCGACCACGGCCTGACCGTTCCCCTGTCGGTGTACTGCCCCGATCCCGGCGAACGCTGGCCCTGCGCGGTGGTGCCCCTCCTGGTGAACGTCATCCAGTACCCGCAGCCGACCGCCGCACGGTGCCTGGCCCTCGGCCACGCGCTCGGCGAGGCGATCCGGTCCTTCCCCGAGGACCTCAAGGTCGCAGTCTTCGGTACGGGCGGCATGTCTCACCAGCTCGCGGGCGCCCGCGCGGGACTGATAAACCAGGACTTCGACCGAATGTTCCTGGACGCCATCGAGCACGACCCTGTGAAGCTGGCCGCACTGACGCGCGAGCAGTACATCCGCGAGGCCGGCTCCGAGGGCATCGAACTCATCATGTGGCTGATCATGCGCGGTGCGTTGGGGCCACGGATCCGACGCGTGCACGAGACCTACCACGTACCCGCGTCCAACACGGCGGCCGGCATGGTGTTGTTCGAGAACCTGAGCCGGTGATCCACCGTCAGTCCTGACCGGCCGACGCTGGTGACGTGGGAGCGACAGGGTGCTGGATCGACTGCTCGGGGTTTCGACCTGGGGCGCTACATGGACGAAGCACGGATGGGCCTGTTCATGACCCACCTGCAAGCCCTCCTCGGTAAGGGAACGCCCCTGCCCGAGATGTCTTTCAAATCGGTCGAACAGGGCGCCGCGACCTCCGTCCTGCTGGCCGCCTCACCCTTGCTCGATGGCATCAGCGGCCGGTACTTCGAGGACTGCGACGAGGCCCCACCGCACCAGCCGGGCACCAACACCGGGGTCGCGCCGCACGCCCTGGACCCGGTGGTGGCCGAGCGACTCTGGCCGCTCTCCGAGCAGCTCCTGGACTGACCTCACGCCGCTCGCCGACCACGACTGAGCCCGCGGACACCCGTAGCAGCCCTTCCGCCCAGGCCGACCCTCGACCACATACTTGAAACTTCAGTTGAAATCCTCAAATACTTAGGGAGACACGATGGCAGGCAGTATCCGCAGGCACTGGAAGCGCTGGCTCATCGCCGGTGCGGCAACCGCCGCCGTGCTGGGCACGGCGGGCCCCTACGTCTACATCAACTACGTCCAGGACAAGCCACCGGCCGCCCTCTCGCTCGACGACCCGCCAGGCTCAGACTCCTCCGGCAGTTCCTCAGGTTCCGGGGAGCAGGCCGGGCAGGAGGGTGTCGAGGGCGCCTGGCGGGTGGGCAGCGGCTCGCAGGCCGGTTACCGGGTAGACGAGGTCCTCTTCGGCCAGAACGTCACGGCAGTGGGCCGCACCGAGGAGGTCACCGGCGAGCTGGAGATCGAGGGCAACCGGGCCGTCAGCGGATCCTTCACCGTCGACCTGGCCTCGGTGAAGAGCGACTCCGACCAGCGCGACGGCCAGTTCCGCGGCCGGGTCATGAACACCGAGCGGTACCCCGAGGCCACCTTCGAGCTCACCGAGCCCGTCGACTTCGGGTCGACGCCGAAGGTGGGCGAGCAGGTCAGCGCCGAGGCCACGGGCGAGCTGACCGTCCACGGCGAGACCAATCCCGTCTC
Organism: Streptomyces sp. NPDC057438; assembly: GCF_042802995.1. Classification (NCBI taxonomy): domain Bacteria; kingdom Bacillati; phylum Actinomycetota; class Actinomycetes; order Kitasatosporales; family Streptomycetaceae; genus Streptomyces; species Streptomyces sp. NPDC057438. Next base: position 3,344 of record NZ_JBHVDD010000145.1, on the reverse strand, counting down.
CTTCGACCTCGACGCCCAGCGCACCGCCGACGGCTTCCGGGTCAACGGCTCCATTCCGGTCACCTTCGCCGACCACGGCATCGACGCACCCAACTTCGGCGGGATCGCGGTGGAGGACGAGGGAGACATCGAGTTCCTCCTCACCTTCGAGCGCGCCTGAGTTTTCACGTCGACGGCTCTCCGACGGCCGGATTCGGAGCCGACATGTCGGACGGCATCCCGGGCACGCCGGTGTTCATCACGAGTCGCCCCCGACTCGATACAGGGAGCCATCGCCGCAGGGCTTCTCGGCGGCGGCTCCCGCTTCCTCGGCGTGACCGAGGACTGCGGCCGCTTCCTGCATGACGCCCTGTCAACGCTGGAGAACGGCCACCCGACCGACGAGGCCGGCTGGGACGAACTCGCCCTGGCCACCGTACGCTCCCGAAGAGAGGCCCGGGAGCTCATCCCCGGCCTCGGACACCACGTCCACAAACAAGGTGACCCCCGCACTCCGAGGCTGTTCCAACTCGCCACGGAGGAAGGGCTGTTCGGCACGCACCTGTCGCTGTTCGCGGCCATCGGCCGGGTCCACCCCCAGGTGCTGGACAGCACCCTGCCGCTCAACGGCGCCGGGGTCTGCGGTGCCGCACTCGCCGACCTCGGTCTTCCGCTGGACCTGCTCCGCGCCTTCGCCCTGCTCGCCCGCACGGCCGGACTCATCGGCCAGCTCGCCGAGGAGATCCGCAACCCCGTCGCGAACGACATCCTCCTGTCGGTGGACCTGAACAACCGGCCCGTCCCGCCGCAGCCCCACGACGACCCACGCCCCACGGGGCACGCGTGACCTCACTGTCCGGGGCCGGGTCCACGAGGGCCCGGCCTCCCATGTGCTCCTGGAACATCAAGGCCCTCTGCCTCGGGTGCCTCGACGAGCCCATGCTGCTGATCAACGCGCTCCACGTCTTCTTCACCTACGCGGCGGACGAGATCGACAAGGGCCCGACACCGGACCCGGCCCACGTGGCCGGCCCCATCCCCTTGAACATGACGCGGGGGGCACCGCCGTCAGGTCCACAGGCTCGTGATCAATACACCTAGCGCCGCACCCTGGGCATTCCGAGGCCGATCCACGAGATGATCTCGCGCTGGATCTCGTTGTTGCCGCCGCCGAAGGTGAAGATGACGGCCGAGCGGTAGCCGCGTTCGAGTTCGCCGTGCAGGACGGTGCCGGCGGAACCCTCCTTGAGGGCGCCGGCGGCGGCGACGATCTCCATGAGCCAGGCGTAGGCGTCGCGGCGGGCCTCGGAGCCGTAGACCTTCACGGCGGAGGCGTCCTGCGGGGTGAGGGTGCCTTCCTGCAGGGCGCTGACCATGCGCCAGTTGAGGAGTTTGAGGGCGTCGAGCCTGGTGTGGGTCTGGGCGAGGCGGCGGCGGACCCAGGGCAGGTCGATGACGCGGCGGCCGTCGGCGAGCTTGGTCTCCATGGCCCAGCGCTGGACGTTGTGCAGGGAGCGGATGGCCATGGTGCCGTGGGCGGCGAGGGTGACGCGCTCGTGGTTGAGCTGGTTGGTGATCAGCCGCCAGCCCTTGTTCTCCTCGCCGACGCGGCGGGAGACGGGGACACGGATGTTCTCGTAGTAGCTGGCGGTGGTGTCGTGCGAGGCGAGGGTGTTGATGAGCGTGCAGGAGTAGCCGGGTTCCGTGGTCGGGACGAGGAGCATCGTGATGCCCTTGTGGGGCGGGGCGTCGGGGTCGGTGCGGACCGCCAGCCACACCCAGTCGGCCGTGTCACCGTTGGTCGTCCAGATCTTCTGGCCGTCGACCACGTAGTGGTCGCCGTCGCGGACCGCGCGCGTCTTCAGCGAGGCCAGGTCCGTGCCGGCGTCGGGTTCGCTGTACCCGATGGCGAAGTCCAGCTCGCCGGAGAGGATCCGCGGCAGGAAGTACGCCTTCTGTTCCTCGGTGCCGAACTGCATGATCGTCGGGCCGACCGTGTTGAGCGCCATCAGGGGGAGCGGAACGCCCGCCTGGGCGGCCTCGTCGAAGAAGATGAACTGTTCGATCGCGGTCAGGCCGCGTCCGCCGTACTCCTTCGGCCAGCCCACGCCGAGCCAGCCGTCGGCGCCGAGCCGGCGGATGGTCGCGCGGTAGAAACGCTTCTGCGCGGCCGGGTCGGCATGGCGGGTGTAGGCGCCCTCCGGAACCAACTCGGTGAAGTAGGCGCGCAGTTCGGTGCGCAGCCGCTGCTGCTCGGGCGTGTATTCGAGGTGCACGGCGCCTCCAGGCTCCCCACGGCGGACCTGACGGCGCACACGCTAGAACGTGTTCCAGTAATTGGGAACAGCGGGAGCGCGGGCCTTTTCCGGCGCCCGAGGCTCAGCGCAGGGTGGCCAGGAAGTCCGTGCAGGCCTGGGCGCACTCGCGGCAGGCCTTGGCCCCGTCCTGGGCGCCGGGGGAATCGTCGAAGGCGCGCGCGCACTCCAGGGCGACGGTGCGGCACCACTCCACCTGGAGGCGGATGCCCGCCTCGTCGAGGTTGGCCTCGTCGGAGAGCGCCCTGCACGTGGCGTCGCACACCTCCGCGCACATGATCCCCTTGCGGCGCGTCTTCTCCTCGGCCTCGGGCCCGTCGGGGTCGACGAGGCTCGCTCGCAGCGCGCACTCCCGCGCACACTCGGTGCACGCCTGCGCACACGCGAAGCGGTCCTCGAGGAATCGGATGAGTTCCTGCTGGGATGTCGTCGTCGTGGTCACCACGGGCGGGTAGCCGGAGCCCACCGCGCCAAACACCGGGCGCCGGGAACGGCCACGCACGGCCGCAGACGCGGTTCCGGGGGTTCCGTTTCCGGGCCACCGGACAGGGCACTCGGCCATGAGCCGTTCGAAGCGGGCCGGTTCACTCGACCGATTGGGGGTATTCATCCCTTATGAACATGGAATGGACTGATATAGCCGCAGAACGAAGCGTACTGGGTGGTATCGCACCGTTCCTGGCAGGCGTCGTGGTGGTGGCCATGCTCATCGGCGCCCTCTGGCTGGGCGCCCGCGTACGCGCCCGCGAGCCGCGTCGGCCGCGCCCCGACGAGCAGCCCCGGCTCCCCGAGGGCGGCCCTGTCCGGGAGGAGCAGTTGAACCGCGAACCGGACGAGATCCCCCAGAGCGACCGTCGGCTGACACCCTACGAGGTGCACGGCAACCAGGGGACCCGGCCGAGTGCGGACAAGAAGCGGCCGCGCTGGAGCGGGAAGAGCAGCGGCGGTTTCGGCAGCGGCGGCCTGGGCGCGCACTGACCTCCGACGCCGAAGGCGTGAGGGACGACCGAAGCCGTGAGGGGCGGGCGTCGAACGGATCCGTTCGACGCC
>NZ_JBHVDD010000144.1:0-11872 GCF_042802995.1 Streptomyces sp. NPDC057438 | reverse complement strand
GTTCCCCGCGCCCCTGATGTCTGAAAAGCATGGGGCGCGGCCCCGGCTTTTCGGGGGCGCGGGGAACTGCGCGAGAAGTCCCACTCAACCGCACCCGAACGCACAACGAAGGGGACCCCTCCCAAGGCATGGAAGGGGTCCCCTTTCGTGCTCGGCTGAGCGCCGCGGACCTACCGCAGGCGGGCCATCAGCGCGTGCTCGACCAGCGTGATCAGCGCCGACTTCGCGTCCGACCGGTGCCGCGCGTCCGTGGTGATGATCGGAGTGTCCGGACCGATCTGCAGTGCCTCGCGGACCTCGTCCGGGTTGTACGGCTGCTGTCCGTCGAAGCCGTTGAGGGCGATGACGAAGGGGAGGCCGCTGTTCTCGAAGTAGTCGACGGCGGGGAAGCAGTCGGCGAGGCGGCGGGTGTCGACGAGGACGATGGCGCCGATGGCGCCGCGGACGAGGTCGTCCCACATGAACCAGAAGCGGTCCTGTCCGGGGGTGCCGAACAGGTACAGGATGAGGTCCTGGTCGAGGGTGATGCGGCCGAAGTCCATGGCGACCGTGGTGGTCGTCTTGTCTCCGGTGTGGGTCAGGTCGTCGATGCCCGCGGACGCGGACGTCATCACGGCCTCGGTACGCAGCGGGTTGATCTCCGAGACGGCGCCGACGAACGTGGTCTTGCCCACGCCGAAGCCGCCCGCCACCACGATCTTCGCGGACGTGGTGGAGCGGGAAGGCCCTCCGCTAGAGCTTGCGAAGTCCACTGAGCACCCTTTCGAGCAGTGTCACGTCTGGCTGGCCGCCGGCGCTCTCGTCGCCGCCGGGCTGATGAATGGCGACCAGACCCGCCTCCGCCAAGTCGGCGACGAGGATTCTGGCCACACCGAGAGGGATCGTCAGCAGGGCCGAGATCTCGGCCACCGACTTGATCTCCCGGCAGAGGTTGCAGATCCGCTGATGCTCGGGCAGCTGGCCCTGCATCTGGTGCGGCTGCGCGGTGGTGTGCACCAGCGCCTCGATGGCGAGCTGGTAGCGGGGCCTGGTGCGGCCGCCCGTCATGGCGTACGGGCGCACCAGGGGGTTGGTCGCCGCCCCCGCGGGCGACGGCTCCGGGGTGCGGCGTTGCGGCTGCACGGGCTGGATGCGCGGCGCCGGCGGCTGGTCGTACGGGGAAGGGCCGGGGCCCTGCGGTGCGTACGGCTGCTGGCGGCTCGGTGCGGAGGGGAAGTTGTACCGGTTCTGGTCACCCTGGCCCGGCCCCTGGCCAGGGTAGGACCAGTTGCCCGACGATGAACCGCCTGGGGGTGTTGCCACGTTCTCTCCTCCTCCGACTGTGCTGGCATCCATGGCTCATTGGAAGCCGCGTCCCGAAACCTTACGGCCCCGGGACGCCAAAACGCACCGTCTGACTGTTAGTTGAGCAGGCTGCCCTGGAGCTCCGCACGCAGATCGGGCGTCAGGACGGTACCGGCACGGTCCACCAGAAGGGCCATCTCGTACCCGATGAGACCGATGTCGGCTTCCGGATGTGCGAGAACGGCGAGGGAGGAACCGTCGGAAACGGACATGATGAAGAGGAATCCCCGCTCCATCTCCACAACCGTCTGATTGACGCTGCCACCCTCGAAGATGCGGGAGGCACCCGCGGTCAGAGAGGTCAGACCCGACGCGACGGCCGCCAGCTGGTCGGCACGGTCGCGGGGAAACCCTTCGGACATCGCCAGAAGGAGTCCGTCGGCGGAGACCACCACCGTGTGCGACACCCCGGGGGTGTTGTCCACGAAATTGGTGATCAACCAGTTCAGGTTCTGCGCCGCCTGGCTCATCGGGCTCACACTAACGCTCCTGGTTGTAGGTGCTGTCAGGACCACTGTGGTGATTCCTAGTGGCCTGGCCGTTCGTTTCACTGCTTGCGTTGCGCCCTCGCTGGACACCCCGGCGCAGGTTGCTCAGCCTGCCCCGGACGTCCTCGGGAGCGCGGGAGATCTGTGGACCTCCCTGCGGGGTCGTCTGGGCGGCGCCTTCGACCAGGTTGGCCTTGGGCACCCGCCGCGGCAGGCCGGAGGAGGTGACCCCGCCCGCCTTGGGCTTCTTCAGCTGGGAGGCCTGCTGCCAGCGCGCGTCGTTGTCCGAGCGCCAGTCGCCGTTCGGTCCCCCGGCCGTCGGCTGGTCCTGGGCCACCTCCTGCCGTCCGTTCACGGCACCCGCGCTCGCGCCGCCCACGCTCGCGGTGGATCCGCGGCGAGGCAGGCCGGCGTCGGTCAGCGCGTGGCCGGCGGAAGGGGTGGGACCCGGACGGTCGAAGCCTACGCGGTCCGGCTCCTTCACGTCAGCGGCCTGCGAGGATTCCGGTTCCGGAGCGTACTCGGAGCGGTAGGAAGTCTGGTAGTCCTGCTGCTGCGGCCAGTCGTCCTGATAGGGCTGCTCTTCGAAGCCGGCGTACGTCTCCGGGGCGCTCGCGGCGGCCGCCGTGTGCTCCTCCTGGACGGACTCCGCATAGGCGGGCTCGGGGTAACCGCCGGTAGCGGTGAACGTGTCGTTCCCGCCCGGCAGGTGGCCGTTGCCGCTCGCGATGCCGTTGGTGCCCTGGCCGAAGTACGTCTCGTCGTACGACGGCTGCTGCGGCTCCTCGTACGCCGTCTGCTGGTCGTACGACTGCTGCTGGTCCACGTAGGCCGTCGCGCCGTTGTCGTAGGACGGCTCGGGCGACTGGAAGTCGTCGCCGTAGCGCGGCGTCTGGCCGGGGGGCAGCTGCGGGCTCTGGTGCGCCTGGGACTCCAGGGCCGCACGGCGCTCCTCGCGCATCAGCGAGCGGCCCACGGGGTCCAGGTCGCGGATGTCGTCCGGCACCTCGTAGCGGCTGTCGTCGAAGCCCAGCTCGGCGGCGGTCCGCATCGGGGCCACGGCCGGCTGCTGGAACGCGTGCTGCTGCTCCGGGATGATCTGCGAGACCGTGAACTGGTCGGCCGCCGGCTGCTGCTCGCCACCGCCACCGTGGGTGATGACGTCGGGGAGCATGACCAGCGAGGTCGTACCGGCCTGCTCGCCCGAGGGGCGGAGCTGGACGCGGATGCCGTGCCGGTCGGACAGCCGGCCGACCACGAAGAGACCCATGCGCTGCGAGATCGCGGCGTCCACGGTCGGCGGGTTGGCCAGCTTGTGGTTGATGTCCGCGAAGTCCTCGGCGGTGAGGCCGATGCCCTTGTCGTGGATCTCGATCATCACGCGGCCGTCGGGGAGACGGGTGGCGGTGACGCGGACCTTGGTCTGCGGGGAGGAGAACGTGGTGGCGTTCTCCAGGAGCTCGGCGAGCAGGTGTACGAGGTCGGTCACGGCGCGGCCGTGGATCTCGGCCTCCGGGACGCCGGACAGCTCGATGCGCTCGTACTGCTCCACCTCGGAGGAGGCGGCGCGCAGCACGTCGATCAGCGGGACCGGCTGGTCCCAGCGGCGGCCGGGCTCCTCGCCGGCGAGGACCAGGAGGTTCTCGCCGTTACGGCGCATACGGGTCGCCAGGTGGTCCAGCTTGAAGAGGTTCTCCAGCTGGTCCGGGTCGGCCTCGTTGTTCTCCAGGTCGGTGATCAGGGTCAGCTGGCCCTCGATCAGCGACTGGTTGCGGCGCGAGAGGTTGGTGAAGATCGCGTTGATGTTGCCCCGCAGCAGGGCCTGCTCGGCGGCGAGCCGGACGGCCTCGCGGTGGACCTGGTCGAAGGCGCGGGCGACTTCGCCGATCTCGTCCGTGGTGTTGATGGGGATCGGCGCGACCCGGGTGTCGACGCGGCCGGGGTCGGTGCGCGAGAGCTGGTCGACCAGCATCGGCAGACGCTGCTCGGCGATGCCGAAGGCGGCGTTGCGCAGCTGGCGCATCGAGCGGCTCATCTGGCGGGCCATGATCCCGGCGATGATGAAGGCGGCGAGCAGGGCGACGATGACGATCGCGCCGTTGACGTAGGCGTCGCGCTGGGCGTCGGAGGCGATCTGGCCGGCCTCGGACACCGCGCGGTTGATCAGGTCGGTCTCGACCTCGCTGTAGCCCTCGAACTTCAGCGTCGAGGCCGCCATCCAGTTCTGGTAGGTGACGCCCTGCTTCGCCAGGTCCTCGGGCGAGGCACCGCTGCCGATCGCCTGGATCATCTTCAGCATGGTGTCCGGCGGCGGGACGTAGTTCTTGTCCTTGGCCGCGGCCTCGGCGGCCTGCTTCTTGCCCTCTTCGGTCTTCTGCGCCATGACCGACTGCAGACGCGCGGCGTCGGCCTCGGTACCGCCGGAGACGTACTCCTGTACGGCGATGTTCTCCAGGTAGGCGTACGAGGTGAACGCGGTGATCTGCTGACGGAAGACCTTCTGGTCCTCGCTGGGCCTGACCAGCAGGTGGGTGCCGATCGAACGCTGCAGCGAGGCGGCGCCCTTGGCGAGCGTGACCGCGTAGACCGTGCGACCGTACGCGGTGATGTTGCCGGTACCGAGGCCGAGCTCGTTGGAGAACTCCGCCAGGAGGTGCTCGACGGTGACGTAGCCCTCTTCGGTCTGCACCGGGTCGGCGGCGCGGGTGAACGCCGTCTGCCGGATCTTGTCGATCTGCGGCTCGGCCTCCTCGACCAGACGCAGTCGGCGCTCCAGACCCTGCCCGGAGGGCATTCCGACGACCTCCGTGTGGAAGGCGTCGGCCTTCTCGTCGGTGAAGGCGCGGGCGTCCTTGACGACCTCGCTGTCCCGGTCGCCGTCGAGCAGCGGCTGGGCGGAGATGTCGCGCTCGTTGAGCAGCGCCTCGCCGTACTCGCCGGCGGCGGATACGATCTTGGCCACCTTCTCGGCGTCCCGCGCGTCCTGCCAGGTGTCGATCGAGCTCTTCACCTGGAAGCCGCCCATGACCAGGCCGACCAGCACGGGTATGAGGAGGATCGCGTTCAGGCGAGTGGGTACCCGCCAGTTACGGGGGGAGAGACGGCTTCCGCTGGGCGCGGGAGCTGCCGTCGGCTCCGGTCCGGTCACTTGTGCGGGTGCCGCTCCGCGCGGCGGCGGGGTGAAGTTGCCCCGCGCCGACGGCTCGGGACCTTTCTTGCTTCGCCTCACTCGACCAACAACCTCTCGGCGCCGGCACCTACGTCGTGCCGCGGGTGACTCCACGCCCTAGTACGTCTTTGACTAATGGGCAGTTCAGGCATTCCAGCACGTCATGTTGAGGACTTCCAAACACCGGGAGGCAACGATTCCGCGTGATGTAAGTCCCAGATAAAACGGTCATAAAGAGCGAGCCCCGGCAAAAAGCGGGGACAAAGTGAGCGCAGCGGTACCGATCGACCGCGACGCGTGGTCGTACCACCCTATTTCTCTGTCGAAACGTTATGAACACCGAGGCCGACCGTGTCAAAGGACACAGCCGGCTCCGGTGTAACTACGACAACTGGCGTATGCGGTTGTGGACTTGGGTCCTGTTTTGGGCCCAGCCGTGGTGCTTCGGCTGTGCGGAACTACCGCAGCCGTGCCATGAGAGCGTGCTCGACCAGCGTGATCAGCGCCGATTTGGCGTCCGACCGGTGGCGGGCGTCCGTGGTGATGATCGGGGTGTCGGGTCCGATCTGCAGTGCCTCGCGGACCTCGTCCGGCGTGTAGGGCTGGTGCCCCTCGAAGCCGTTGAGGGCGATGACGAAGGGGAGGCCGCTGTTCTCGAAGTAGTCGACGGCGGGGAAGCAGTCGGCGAGGCGGCGGGTGTCGACGAGGACGATGGCGCCGATGGCGCCGCGGACGAGGTCGTCCCACATGAACCAGAAGCGGTCCTGTCCGGGGGTGCCGAACAGGTACAGGATGAGGTCCTGGTCGAGGGTGATGCGGCCGAAGTCCATGGCGACCGTGGTGGTCGTCTTGTCTCCGGTGTGGGTCAGGTCGTCGATGCCCGCGGACGCGGACGTCATCACGGCCTCGGTACGCAGCGGGTTGATCTCCGAGACGGCGCCGACGAACGTGGTCTTGCCCACGCCGAAGCCGCCCGCCACCACGATCTTCGCCGAGGTGGTGGCCCGCCCCGATTCAGAGCTTCCGAAGTCCACTGAGAACCCTTTCCAGCAGAGTCACGTCCGGGGCGCCACCTGCGTTCTCGTCGCCACCGGGCTGGTGGATCGCGACGAGTCCGGCCTCGGCGAGGTCCGCGACAAGGATCCGTGCCACACCGAGCGGCATGGACAGCAGGGCCGACACCTCGGCCACCGACTTCACCTCGCGGCACAGGTGGCAGATCCGCTGGTGCTCGGGGAGCAGGCCCGACAGGTGCGCGGGGTCTGCCGTCGTGCTGATCAGCGCCTCGAGGGCGAGCTGGTAACGCGGCCGCGTCCGGCCACCGGTCATGGCGTACGGCCGAACCAGAGGCTGGTCGCCCTCGTCTCCGTACGGCTCTGCGTACGGATCGTGAGGAGCGGTGGGCGGGGTCATTGATCCTCCGAGCGGGACAGCAGGTCGGTCAGTCGTGCCGTCTGACGGGGGCCGGTGGGGGGATTGTGTCGGCCGGACGGTGATGTGGTGAGGTCTGTGGATCCGCAGGCGTCAGTGGAGCAGACTGCCTTGGAGTTCGGCACGCAGATCGGGCGTGAGCACGGCGCCCGCGCGGTCGACCAGCAGTGCCATCTCGTAACCGACCAGGCCGATGTCGCACTCGGGGTGGGCGAGCACGGCCAGGGACGATCCGTCGGAGACGGACATCAGGAACAGGAAGCCGCGTTCCATCTCGACCACCGTCTGGGCCACGTCCCCGCCCTCGAAGATCCGGGATGCCCCGGCCGTGAGCGAGGTGAGACCGGAGGCGACGGCCGCGAGCTGATCGGCCCGGTCGCGCGGAAAGCCTTCCGACATCGCCAGGAGAAGGCCGTCGGCGGACACGACGACGGTGTGGGACACCCCAGGGGTGTTGTCCACGAAGTTGGTGATCAACCAGTTGAGGTTCTGTGCCGCTTGGCTCATCTGGCTCAACTAACGCTCCTGCTGGTGAGTGGGGCTCGGGAAGCTGCCGGTCTGGCCGTTGCCGGCCTGTCGACCCTGCGCGATGCCCCGACGGAGATTGGTCAGCCGGCCGCGTACGTCGTCAGGCGAACGCGAGACCTGCGGACCGGTTTGGTGCTGCTGCTGCTGAGCCGTGCCCGGCACGAGGTTCGCGCGCGGGACCCGGCGCGGCAGGCCGGAGGTGGTGACCCCGCCTGCCGAAGGCTGCCGGGCACGTTCGGCCTGGCGGACCAGGTCGTCGTTGGGCGTGCTGCGCCAGCTGGTGGAAGCGGGCGCGGCGGGTGTCGCCGGACGCTGAGGAGCGGCCGGAGTCTGGGGAGCGGGCGCGGAGGGCTGCTGCGGCGCGGAACCGTTGCCCGGCTGTGCCTGCCGGTGGCCGTTCTGGCCGTGCTGCTGGCCACCCTGGCCGTTCTGACCGCCCTGACCGTGGAACCAGTTGGTCTCCAGCGTGTCGTAGAGCGGCGTACGGCCGTCCATCGGACCCGTGGCCGGGGGCAGTGCCTCCGGCTCCTGCGGACGCGCGGGGCGCTGCGGGGGCACCGGCGGACGCTGCGGCGGTACCGGCGGCCGGGGTGCGTGGTAGCCCTCCCCGTTGACCTGCGGCCGCTCGAACTGACCGGTGTCCTGGGGGTTCTGCCGACCGGGCGCGTCGTACCGCCCGGAGCCCTGGCCGTTCTGCCGGCCGGGTGCGCCGAACTGTCCCGGGTCCTGCGGACCGGGGCGGCCGGGTGCACCGTACTGACCGGCGTCCTGCGGGTTCGGCCGGCCCTGCGCCGGGAACTGGCCCGTGCCGGAGGCGTCGTAGCCCGTCGCGGCGAACTGGCCGGTGGACGAGGGGTCCTGCGCGCCCCGGGACGGACCGGTGGGCGCCGGCGGAGCGCCGGCCCCGCCGAACACGTCGGAGCGGACGTAGGAGCCGGAGCCGTCCTGGGCGGGCGTACCCGCACCGGGGCGACGGCTGTCGAAGTCGGCACCCGGGGAATGCGGGAAGTCCGTGGGCGAGCCCGCAGCCTGGCCGGGGTCGACACGCGGCATGGGCGCGGTGACGTCCGGCTGCTCCTCGTGGCCGCGCGGGGCGTCCAGCGAGGCACGCGGCGCCGGCGGCTGCGCGTTGTCGTCGCTCCAGCTGGGCGTCCGTGACGGGGCGCTGCCGCCGGGCAGCTCGGCGCGCGGACCACCGCGGCCGGGCAGCTGCGGACGGCGCCTGCCGGAACGTTCCTTGCCCTGCTTGGGCGGTACGGCACCGGAGCCGCCGTCGGCCCGGGACGCACCGGCGTCACCGGGACCGCCGGCCGGACGCAGGCCCGAGCCGGTCGGGAAGCCGCCCTGGCGCCCGGAGTCGTCGAAGCTCTCGAAGCCGTTCGGGCCACCGGTCCCGGCGGCCTGCAGGCCCTGCGGGGCGCCGGGTGCCTGACCGCCGCCGAACGCACCGCCGCCGCCGCACCCGCCGGCACCGGCGCCCGCCGGAGGCCGGCCGCCCTGCGGGGGCACCGGCGGACCGCCCTGCGGACCACGCGGGCCCCCGGGGTTGCCGAGACCGCCCGGACCACTGGGGTTGCCGGGCAGCGCGGCCCGCGGACCCTGGCCGGCGCCGACCTGCCCGCGCTGCGGAGCACCGCCGAGGAGACCACCGCCGGCGGAGGGCCCGCCGAGCTGCGGACCCGACTGGTTGCCGGTCTGGCGGCGCGCGGCGGCGGCACCGGCCGCGGCCTGCGCGGCGGCCGGACCACCGCTGGAGGGAACGCCCTGGCCGGGCTTGCCCGGGGTGGGCTTCTTGTTCCCCTGGGCCACGTCGACGGGGAGCATGACGAGCGCGGTCGTACCGCCCGAGTCGGACGGGCGCAGCTGGATACGGATGCCGTGCCGCTGCGACAGCCGGCCGACCACGAACAGACCCATGCGGCGGGAGACCGAGACGTCCACGGTGGGCGGCGAGGCGAGCCGCTCGTTGATCGCCGCGAGGTCCTCGGGGGAGAGGCCGATACCGGTGTCGTGGATCTCGATCAGCACCCGGCCGTCGGGCAGGGCGTGACCGGTGACCTTGACCTTGGTCTGCGGCGAGGAGAAGGAGGTGGCGTTCTCCAGCAGCTCGGCGAGCAGGTGCACGAGGTCGTTGACCACACGGCCGGCGACCTCGGTCGTCGGCACGGAGGACAGTTCGATGCGCTCGTACTGCTCCACCTCGGACGCGGCGGCGCGGAGCACGTCGACCAGCGGGACCGGACGGGTCCAGCGGCGGCCGGGCTCCTCACCGGCGAGGACGAGGAGGTTCTCACCGTTACGGCGCATGCGGGTGGCGAGGTGGTCGAGCTTGAACAGGGAGGACAGCTGGTCCGGGTCGGCCTCGCGCGACTCCAGTTCGGAGATGAGCGACAGCTGACGCTGGATGAGGCCCTGGGAGCGGCGCGAGAGGTTGGTGAACATCGCGTTGACGTTGCCCCGCAGGAGGGCCTGCTCGGCGGCGAGGCGGACGGCCTCGCGGTGCACGTCGTCGAAGGCCGCGGCCACCTGGCCGATCTCGTCCCGGGAGTGCACACCGACCGACTCCACGGAGGTGTCGACGTCCTGCGGGTCCGACTCCGACAGCTGCTTGACCAGTTCGGGCAGCCGGTCCTGGGCGACCTTGGTCGCGGTGTCCTGCAGCCGGCGCAGCGAGCGGATCATGGACCGGGCCACGACGAACGCGCCGACGAGGGAGACACCGAGGACGAGCAGGATCAGCGCACCGGAGATGATCGCCTCTTGCTCGGCGTCGGCACGCAGGTTGCGGGCGGTCTGCTCCATCTCCTCCAGGAGCGACCCCTCGATCTTCTTCATCTGCTCGATCTTGGCCGCGGAGTCGTCGGTCCAGTCCTTGTACGAGCGCTTGTCCTGCCCGCCCAGACCGCCCGCGCTGGCGAGGACCCGGTCCGCGTAGACGTCGGAGGCCTCGATGGTCGGGTTCGCGTCGTCGATCGGCCGGGTGACCACCTCGGCACCGGGACCGTAGATGTCGGAGAAGGTGGTGCGGTCGGACTCCTCGTTCCCCAGCGCCGAGAAGGCGTACAGCCGGTCGTTCTCGGAGAGCTTGCCGGCCTTGTCGTCGGTCTCGGGCAGGGCCGCCGCGATGACCGCGCGCTGCACCGAGGCGTATTCCTTGGCGGAGGAGAACGCCGCCAGGGCGCGGGTCCGGGAGATCATCTCCGGGTTGCTGGTGGCCTCGGCCATGTCCGTGGACAGTTCGAGCAGCTGGTCGACGAGACGGTGGTACGCCTCGACGGTCTGCGTGGAGTTCTTGGGGTCCACGTAGGCGTTCTTGCGGATGCTGCTCAGGTTGTACAGCTCGCGGACGACCCGGACGAGGCTGTCGCGGACACCGGGCATCTTCGCGGTGGTGTTCGCGGTCTCGGCGGCCTGGGTCGCGTCGGTGAACTGGACGCGGGCCTGGTCCGTCTTCTCGCGGGCGCCCTTGACGGTGTAGTCGGTGGCGTCCAGACCGTGCGCGAGGGGACCGGCGGATTCGTCGCGCTCGTTCTGGAGCGCGGTGGCGAGCTCGGTCGCCTGCTTGGTCATGTCGGTGAGCAGCCGCATGTTGTCGAGCTGCTGGATGTCGTCGACGTTGTCGCCGATACGCAGGGCACCGAGCGAGGTCGCCGCCACCACGGGGAGCGCGAGCAGCGAGACCAGACGGGTCGAGATGCGCCAGTTGCGCAGGGCTATTCGGGAGCCGCTCGTGGCAGCTCCGGTGGTGCCGCCCTTGGGCTTCCCGGACTGCTGGGGAGCAACTGACGCGCCGGGGCGCCCGGAGCGCTCCCCGCCGTCGCCGATCTCCGCCGGACCCGGGTTCTGGGCGTGCTGGGGGGAGGAACCGTTGCCGGCTCCGTTGTGTGGCTCCGGCTCCGCCGAAGCGCTGCCATCCCTCTTGAAACGTCCCTGCACTAGCGTCGCAACCTCTGGACCAGGCGCCCCACCGTGTGAACGGCGGGACGGTGTCGGCGTCTTCGGGGGCGTCCTGAATACGTCCCCGATTGGGTGGTCGTGAGTGACCGGCGCTGGCTCCCCCCATCCACCGCCGCCAGGCGCTGTCGTTCTGCGCCCTTGCGCGCCGGCACGATCCTGCGGCGGTCCGTGGAATTCCAGCACAGTGCCGGATCCGCAACAAGGCCAACGGGTAACGGTCTGCCCACTGTGACAGCATGTGAGGGGCAAGTCACCGGGTGTGGAAGGTGATTCCGTTTATTGCGGACATACCCGTGCGATCCCTTGGTGCGAGCCGGGTGTCCCAGTCGCCATGATCAGGAGCGGAATGGGGGGTTCAGGTGGCTTATGTCTGTTTCATGAGAGCGCGGCGATAGCCTGGATTGCCCGTTTTGCCCATGCCTGAGTGAGCAAACTCACACGCCGATCATGCCTTCTTCACGACTTGACCCGGGAATCGGATGTTTAGCCTGACGCTTTACAGGGATGGCGAATCCGACAACCCGCGCTTGTGGGACGGCCCTTGCGGTCCGCCCGGCGCCCGCACACGACGAGGTCCAGGACAACAGTGAAGACGACGACGATGTTCCGCAACATAGCCAACCCCCGGCGCACGACGCTGGCCCACCTCGCCGACGCCGAGGACCTGCGCACGCCGGAGCAGGAGCACTCCGTCGACCTCCCCTCCCAGACCGCCAACCCCCGCCGGACGGTTCTGATGACGGTCCCGGTCCAGGCGGCGGAGTAGTTGCACGCTCAAGTACGCGCGGGATCCGCCATCCGCTCAACGCGGATCCGGTGAAGATTCCCGGAGCTCCGGCGGACTCACGCCGCGTACGCAGGGGGAAGGGCGCCCCGCACCAGCCGGGCGCCCGTCGCACGCCCCCCCGGGGGGGGGGGCTGGCTCCGGTCTCGTATACAAAAATACCAGCCCACC
>NZ_JBHVDD010000143.1:0-13080 GCF_042802995.1 Streptomyces sp. NPDC057438 | reverse complement strand
GCCCGGAAGGAAACTTCCGGGCCCCTTCGCCGTACCCGCGGGTGCGCCGTCAGTCGAGCACGGCCCCGGCGTCGAGCCGCTGCGGGCGGGTGCGGCGGTTGTCCAGCGACGCGTACACCCGGTGCAGCCAGCGGTCGGTGCCGTCGTAGCGCGGCACGAACGGCGAACGGCCGTGCACGGCAAGCCGGTTGTCGACCACCGCGAGGTCGCCCGGGACGAGCGCCAGCGAGGAGGTGACCCGCACGAACACCTCCCGCAGCTCCGCCATCGCCTCACGGGCCTCGCCGTCCAGCGGGTGGGTGGCGTGGAAGTCCACCAGGACGTCGGGGTCCTCCGGTGCGCCCGGCAGGATCGGGTGCGCGGGCGCTGCCCCCTCGCGGTCCTCGAAGGACGGCGGTGCCTCGGTGAGGAACCGGGCCTCGGAGAGGATCTCGCGGGTCCGCCCGGAGAGCAGCGGGAGGGCGCGGCGGACGGACGCGGTGCACAGGCGTGCCTCGCCCGAGGGGTCCTCCCGGACACACAGCAGGCCGATGTAGTCGGGCCGGTTGTCGTGGAAGGCGTTCTCGATGTGCATCTCCAGCAGTTCGGAGCCGGCGTTGGACTGCTGGCGCTCCCGGCCGGGCACCGGCACCACGTTCTGCACGAGGGCGCCGGTCTTCTCGTTGCGGAAGGCGATCACCTCGCCGAGCTGGAGCATCGCCGCGGTGACGACGGCCGCCGCGGTGGTCGCCGTGCGTTCCACGGAACCGGCGTGCGAGGGCGTCGGCGGCAGCCGGGTGCCGTCGGCCGGGACGACCGGCAGGTTGCGGACCAGGAGCACCCCGTCGGGGCCCGCGTCGTGGCGGAAGGCGCGGAGTTCGGCGAGGAGGCGCTGCGGCAGTCCCGCCGAGGCGTCGCGTACCGCCTGTATCCACTGCAGGTCGTCGGTGGCGGCGGGCGCGGTCGCGGCGAGCCGGTCGGCGAGGGTGCCGACCTGCTCGCGCTCGGCGTCGGTGAGGACGACGGCGGCCGGGTTGGCCGTGGCCGTGGCCAGGGAAGTCTGCGTCAGGGGCATGGAGGTGCCTTCACTGTCGGTGAGTCGAGGTCACGGCAGTCTCACCGGGGCAGCTATACCTGCCCTATGCGGGTGATACCGCCCGCATGGCCAGGCGCCTCCCTCCGGTCCCCGCCTCACCGCCCGGCGGCGGAGCCCCGGCCGTTCAGCCCGCCGCGCGGCGGGCGAGCCGCGCCAGGCGCTCCTCGCGGCGCTCGGTGAAGCGCGCGGCCCGCCGCTCCAAGCCCCCGAGGAACACCGCCAGTTCCTCGCGGGCCTGCTCGCCGACCGGTCCGAAATCGGTGCGCTCGAAGATCTTCAGGTGCCGCAGGACCGGCATCGCCACCTTGTCGTGGTGGAGCTGGAGGTCGTAGATCCCGGCCATCGCGATCATCATCGAGAAGCGGGCGAAGTCGGGCTGGTTCTCCCCGGGCATCTGGAAGTCCAGCAGCACGTTGCGGACGGCGACCATGGCGTCGTCGGGCGCGCGCTCCAGGGCCGCTTCGAGCAGGTTCCGGTAGAACAGCATGTGCAGGTTCTCGTCCGCGGCGATGCGCGCGAGGAGCTGCTCGGCGACCGGGCAGCCGGTGGCGCTGCCGGTGTTGCGGTGCGAGACGCGGGTGGCCAGTTCCTGGAAGGCGACGTAGGCGAGGGTCTCCAGGATGCCGCCCGGCGCTCCGCCGCTGCCCGCCGACATGTGCTCAAGGCGGCGGCGTTCCAGATCGACGGGGTCGACGGCGCGCGTCACCACCAGGTAGTCGCGCAGGGCGATGCCGTGCCGGGCTTCCTCGGCGGTCCAGCGGTTGGTCCACTCGCCCCAGGCGGCGTCCCGGCCGAGCGTGCCGGTGAAGTCCCCGTGGTAGCCGGGCAGGTTGTCCTCGGTGAGCAGGTTGACGACGAGCGAGGCCCGCACGGCCGGGTCCAGCGTGGTGTCCTCGGGCGTCCAGTCCTCGCCGCCGAGGAAGGCGTAGTCGCGGCCCCGGCTCCAGGGGACGTAGTCGTGCGGATTCCAGTCCCGTACGACCTTCAGATGGCGGTCGATGTTCTGCGCGACGACCGGCTCCAGCTCGTGCAGGAGCTCCCGCTCCCGCCGCGGGTCGGGCAGCGTCCGGGGCGCGGCCGGCAGGCCCCGGTCGGTGGTCTCCGTGGGTGTCATGGTCTCCCCCTCGACGGTTCGGATTCCCCGACCGTAGACCAAGAATGACCGTTCTTCGGCAGCTCGCGCCAAATATAGATCACCTGTAGCCGGGTTCGTACGATCGTTTCTGAAGTAATCGAAGTTCGGGCCGGGGGTGTACTGGGCGGATGCTCATCAATACGGAGGGCCGACGAATGTCGTCGGCCGGTGTGGACGGTTCTTGCGGGGCCGTCGCACGAGAATTGCGCAGGCGGGGGGTGGACGAGCGGAGCCGCGTTCTGCTCACGGGCGAGAATACCCGGGAATTCATTCTCGTCCTGTTCGCTCTGATGGAATGCGGGGTCTCCGTCGCGCTGGCCGACCGGCGGATTCCGGCCGCTCAGCAGGCGGCGCTGGCCGTCGGCGCGGGCGTGGACCGCATCCTCACCGACCACGCGCTGCCCCCGGCCGCGCTGCCGGCGGGCATCGGGCAGGAACTCCTCGACGACCTGGTCGCCGCGGCCGGTGCGGCCGACCCGGCCGCGGCGGACACGGTCGACGCGAACGCCCGCAGCACGGATGCCGCGGACGCGGGTGTCGGGGCCGGGCACGAGGCCCGCCCCGTCGATCTCGGCCGCTGGTTCGCCCGCGACGACGCCCTGATCGTGTGGAGTTCCGGCAGCACCGGCGCCCCCAAGGGCATCGTGCGCTCCGGGGCCTCCGTGCGCGCCAACATCGCGCGGACCGCGGACCGCATGGCCTACCGCGCGGACGACGTCCTGCTGCCGCTGCTGCCCTTCACCCACCAGTACGGGCTCTCCATGCTGCTGCTGTGGCGGCAGACCGGCGCCACCCTGGTCCTCCAGACCAGCAGCCGACGGGTGGACCGGGCGCTGGAGGCGATCGCCGCGCACGGCGTGACCGTGGTGGACGCGGTGCCCGCCACCTACCTCACCCTGCTCAACCTGGTGGACGGCGCCCGGGCCCGCACCGATGCGCTCGGCTCGGTGCGCATGTGGTGCGTCGGCGGGGAACCGCTCGGCCGGGAGCTGGCGGAACGGTTCGCCCGTACGATCGGCAGCCCGCTGCTCGACGGGTACGGCAGCAGCGAGGCCGGCAACATCGCGCTCGCGGTGCACCCCGACCCCCGGGGCTGCGGCCGCCCGCTGGACGGCATCGAGGTGCGGGTGCTGGACGAGGCCGGACGGGACGTCCCCGCCGGGGAGCCCGGCGAGGTCGTCGTCCGGACCCCCGACCACATGACCGGTCTGCTCGGGCCCGGCGGCACGGTGCTACCCGTCGAGCGGGAGACGTACCGCACGGACGACATCGGCCGGCTGGACGCGGCGGGCAACCTCACGGTCCTCGGCCGCAAGGACGCCGTGCACCGCAACGGGCACACCCTCTATCCGGACGCCATCGCCGACCGGGCCGGGGCCTGCGGCGCGCCGGTCCGGGTGGTGCCCGTCCAGAGCGGCCGGGACGACCGGATCCAGTTGGTGTTCTTCGTCGCCGACCCGCAGGGCGGGCCGGCCGCCGAATGGCGGCGGATCCTCGCGGGGTGCGTCGCGGAACATGAACTTCCCAATCGGGTGGTCGTCCTTCAGGAATTCCCGCTGAACAACACCGGGAAAATCGACCGCCGGGCGCTGCGCCAGAGAGCGCAGAAAGAAATGGCACAGCGCGAACAGCGGGAAACGGTGCCCCGTCAATCCATGAGAGGCGTACTGAAATGATTCAGGTGCTGGCCCGGGAAGAGACCGAGCCTTCAGTGGCGTACGACATTCCCTTCGGGGAGCGGCTCAAGGCCCTGCGCGACGTGGCGTACCTGCTCCGCACCCGGCGCGAGGAAATCCTCCAGGTGCTCTTCGAGACGTGCAGCTACCGCACCGCGTGCGAGGAGATCGACGTCTCCGTCGAGGCACTGGAGGGCGCCTGCGCCGAGGTGATGCGGTTCCGGCCGCCCCGGCTGGAGCAGATCGGCGTGCTGATGCCGTCCAACATCCCGCTCTACAGCTACATCCTGTACCTGCTGATCCCCAGCCTCTACAGCGAGCGGGTGGCGTTCCGCCCCTCGGGGCGGATCAGCGGCCAGACCGAGAAGATCCACAAGCTGCTCGGCAGCGTGCACGACCTGCCGATCGAGCAGTGCCTGACCGGCCAGCGCGACTTCCTCGCCACCGAGGCCGCCCGCTCCGAGGTCCTGGTGTTCACCGGCACGTTCGAGAACGCCGAGAAGATCCGCGCCGGGCTCCGCAAGGACCAGCTCTTCCTGTACTTCGGGCAGGGCGTCAACCCGTTCGTGGTCGGCCCGGACGCCGACCTGACCAGCGCTGTCAACGGCGCGCTGCACGCCCGCATGATGAACTCCGGGCAGGACTGCTTCGGCCCGGACGTGTACTTCGTGCACACCTCGATCAGCTCGCAGTTCTGCAACCTGCTGGCCCGCCGGGTCAGTTCGCTCAAGCACGGCCGCAACGAGGATCCGGGCGCCGACTACGGCTCCATGTACTACCTGGACGCCTTCGAGTCGGCCCTCAGCCACCTCGTCGACAACCGTGCCTTCATCGCGGCAGGCGGCCGGGCCGACCTCAGCGAGGGCCACCTCAGCCCGACCGTGCTGGTGCGGCCCGTCGAGTCCTCGGTGCGGCCCCCCGAGCTGTTCGCGCCGATCTTCAACGTGGTGCCGTACACGAGCCGCGAGTGGCTGCGCTCGATCCTCACGCACCAGTACTTCGAGGAGCGGGCGATGGCGGCCACCGTCTACGGCGACGACCCGGAACTGGTGGAGATCCTGGGCCGCCGCCACACCGTCAGTGTCAACCGCACCCTGGTGGACGTCGAGAACGGGAACGCGCCGTTCGGCGGCACCGGTGTGCGCGCCAACTACGCGGCCATCAAGGGCGCGCGGTACAGCGAGCCGCTGCTCATCTCCAAGGCCGTCGCCGACCACGCGATACCCGCCGGGAGCGCCCGATGAGCGCGGCGGAGGAGGGGACGCCCGCGCGGGACACGGTCACGGGCTGCTGGCGGGCCGTCGCCGAGGTCCTGGGGCAGGCGGGGGTGCGCGACGCGTTCGGGCTGCCCGCCGACGACCTCGACCTGCTCGCCGCCCTCGACCCGTCCGGCATCCGCCTGGTGCTCTGCCGCGACCAGCGCAACGCGCTGTTCATGGCGACCGGGTACGCCCTGCAGTCGGGGCGCACCGGCATCGCCTTCACCGGGAAGGGTCCGGCCGTCACCAACGCCCTCACCGGGCTTCTGGAGGCCCGGTCCTCGGCGGTGCCCCTGGTGCTGCTGTCGGCCGGCACCTCCGCCGACCGACGCGGCGCGGGCGCCTTCCAGGAACTCGACCAACTCGCCCTGGTCGCACCGCTGGTGAAGTGGGCGGCCCGGGTCGACGCCCCGTCCCGGTTGATGCCCATGCTGCGGCGGGCCCTGCTGGTCGCCCGCGAGGGCGTCCCCGGGCCGGTCTACCTGGAGCTGCCCGACCATCTGCTGACCGCCGAGATCCCGCGCGGCGCGGCCGGCGGAGCCGCCGGCCCGCCCGAGGCGGTGCGCCCCCGGACGGTGCGGCTCGCCGAGGACTCGGCGACGCTCGCCCTGCTGCAGGCGGCGCGCCGGCCGGTGCTGCTGGTCGGCGGCGGAATGCGCCACCACAACGGTGCGCGGCTGCTGGAGCGGCTCGCCGACCGGATGGGTGCCGCCGTGTTCTGCACCGCGAGCGGGCGTGGCGCGTTCGACGAGAGCCACCCCCGGTTCTGCGGCCTCGCCGGGCTCTATCTGCCGGAGGCGGCGGCGGAGCTGTGGCAGGAGACGGACTGTGTGATCACCCTGGGCAGCCGTCTGGAGGAGACCGCGACCTTCGGCTGGCCGGCCCGTATCGGCACCGAGGTGCCGGTCGTACAGGTCAACGTGGACGCCGCGGAGTTCCACACCGACTACGCCGGGCCCACGGTGCTCGCCGACGCGGCGGCCCTGGTCGAGGGGCAGCTCGCTCGCGAGTCGGTGTGCGAGCCGGACGCCGGGTGGGCGCGCCGCGCCTCGGCCGTCCACGAGGGCCTGCACTCCGCGCACCGCGACCACCTCGCCGAGCTGGCGCGGAAGCCGGAACTGCACATCGCGGAGGTACTGGACGCGCTCCGCCGGGTCCTGCCCGAGGATGTCGTCCTGGTGCAGGAGAACGGCCTCCAGGACATGTGGTCCTACCGCTACCCGGTGCACCACGCCGCCCCGTCCGGCGGCTCCGTCGTCCCCTCCGAGCAGACCAGCCTCGGCTTCGGCGCGGCGGCCGCCGCGGGGGTGAAGGCCGCGGCACCCGAGCGGCCCGTCGTCGCCTTCGTCGGGGACGGAGCCTTCGGGCTTTTCGAGTCCGACCTGGTGACGGTCGCCGAGCAGCAGCTCGCGGTGTTGTACGTCGTTCTCGACAACGGCGGCTACGGCTGGCTGCAGAGCCAGCTCGACCAGCGTGAACAGCCGCTGCCCCGCTACCGGTTCGCCGACCCGGACGCCGCGCCCGCCCGGGGGCGGGAGGTGCCGGGCGTGGAGCGGCACCTGATCGCCGGCAAGGCGACACTGCGGGCGGACATCGAGCAGGCGTGGAAGTGGTGCCGGTCGGGCCGCCCCGTGGTCCTGCACGTACCGGTCGCCATGACGGACTCCCTGTTCGGGGCCGTGGCGGGCGGCGGGGACTTCCCGCTGCTGCCGGCCCCGGGCGCCGCCACCACGCCACCGCCCGGGGTGCCGGCCGCCCCTGAAGCAGCACCGCACCCACCGCACCGATCCGCAGCACGCGACGCGCACGACACGACTGAGGGGAGCCTGTGATGGCGCCGGACACACACGGAAACACCGCACACGGACGTGGCACCGAGCGCACCAGGGTCGTCATCACCGGCTGGGGCATGGTCACGCCGCTCGGTCTGAACACCGCCACCACCTGGGACGGCCTGCTCGCCGGACGCAGCGGCGTCGGCCCCATCACCCAGATCGAGGCCGACGACCTGCCCGTGCGGATCGCCGCGGAGGTCAAGGGCTTCGACGCCGCGCAGCTCCTCCCGTACAAGGTGGTCCGCCGCACCGACCCCTACGCCCGCTACGCGCTCGTCGCCGCCCAGGAGGCCCTGGAGCACTCCAAGCTGACCGTGGACGACTCCAACGCCGACCGGGTGGGCGTCCTCATCGGCAGCGGCTACGGCCCCATGAAGTCCGTCGCCGACCAGACCCGCAACCTGGACGCCAAGGGCCCGCGGTCCGTCTCCCCCGTGTCAGCCGTCACCGGGGCCATCGACAACGCCCCCGGCGAGATCACCATGGTCACCGGCGCCCGCGGCCCGTCCCGCGCGCTCAGCAGCGCCTGCGCCTCCGGCACCGACGCCCTCGGCGAGGCCGCCCGCTGGATCCGCAGCGGGGCCTGCGACGTGGTGATCGCGGGCGGCGCGGACGACATCATCACCCGGGTCGACATCGCGGGCAGCGGCAACGCGGGCGCCCTGTCCACCCGGGAGGGCGACCCCGCCGAGGCGTCCCGCCCGTTCGACGAGGACCGGGGCGGCTTCGTGATGGCCGCCGGCGCGGGCGTCGTGGTCATGGAGTCCGCCGAGCACGCCCAGGCGCGCAGCGCGCAGATCCTCGCCGAGGTCGTCGGCTACGGGGCGACCTCCGACGCGTACCACTGGACGGCCCCCCATCCGGAGGGCGTCTCCGCGCGCCGCGCGATGCGCGAGGCGCTGCGGGACGCGGGCCTGGAGCCCGGGGACGTCGACTACGTCAACGCGCACGGTACCGGCACCCAGCTCAACGACGCCTCCGAACTGGCCTCCCTGCGCGCGGTGTTCGGGGAGCGGATCGAGCAGATCCCGGTCAGCTCCACCAAGTCGATGACCGGCCACATGATCGGCGCCGCGGGTGCGGTCGAGGCGATCGTCGGCGCACTCGCCATCAACGAGGGCGTGGTGCCGCCCACCCGCAACTGCCACCGGCCCATCGACGACAGGGTCAACTTCGTCGCGCACACCGCCCAGTCCCACGACATCGACGTGGTGATGAGCAACTCGTTCGGCTTCGGCGGCCACAACGCGGTCGTCGTGCTCCGACGCTGGGCCCCCTAGCGGCCCCGCACCACCGCGCGCACCGCGCCGCACGCGCGACGCCGACACGCCACGCCCGCCGGGCACGACGCCCACGGCGCGACCTGAACCGACGCACCACCACCGGCAGCAGTTCACTCATGCAGTCCTCGGGGAGATTCGACATGACCACGTCCGCCTCCACGCCCATGGAACCGGTCCGCACCGCGCCCATGGACGCGCGCAGGCCGCTCACTGCCGCCCAGCAGGGAGTCTGGTACGCGCAGCAGCTCAATCCGGACAACGCGTTTCTGGTCAGCGAATATCTGGAGATCCACGGGCCGATCGACGTGGCCCTCTTCGACCGGGCCCTCAGCCTCGCCCTCGTCGAACTCGACACCGCGCGTGTCACGTTCGCCGAGGACGAGGACGGCCTGTGGCAGTACCCCGACGCCACCGAGATCCGGTTGGAGTACATCGACCTCGGCGACCGCACGGACGGCCGCGAGGAGGCGGTGCGGATCATGAAGGGCCGGCTCGCCGAACCCTTCGACATCACCGTCGGACCACACTTCCTCGACATCCTCTTCCGGATCGCCGACGACTGCTTCTTCTACTACCAGCGCAACCATCACATCATCGGCGACGGCATGGGCGGCCGGATGTACTCGGCGCGCCTCGCCGAGATCTACTCCGCCCTCGTCGCCGGCACCGACCACAGCCCGCGCACCTTCGCCACCCTGGACGAGTTCATCGCCGAGGACACCGGCTACCGGGCCTCCGAGAAGTTCCTCGAGGACCAGGAGTTCTGGCGCTCCCGGATGGCCCGCCGCCCGGAGGCGGTCTCGCTGACCGCCCGCACCGCCCCCGCCACCGCTGCCTTCCGCCGCAGCTCGGGCCCCCTGCCGCCGCACCTCATGGAGGACCTCAGACGCGTCTCCCGGGACAGCCGGGCGCCCTGGCCGATCGGCCTGCTCGCGGCCGTCGGCGGATATCTGCACACCGTGACCGGCGCGCGCACCCTGCCGCTGGGCTTCCCCCTCCAGGCGCGCACCACCCCCGTGCTCCGCACCACCCCCGGCCTGACCGCGAACATCCTGCCGCTCGTCCTGGACATCACCCCCGCGACGACCTTCGCCGACCTGGTCCGCCAGTGCGCGGTCGAGGCGCGTTCCGTCGTCCGCCACCAGCGGTACCGACAGGAGGACATCGCCCGCGACCTCCAGGCGGCGGGCGGCGGCAACCGCACCGCCGGCGTCGTCGTCAACGTGATGCCCTTCGACTACGACGTCACGTACGGCGGCCACCCCGTCACCGCCCACAACCTCTCCAACGGCGTCGTCGACGACATCGAGATCAGCGCCTACGACCGGAACGACGGCCGTGAGGTCCTGCTCCACTTCGACGGCAACGGCGACCTGTACACGGACGCCGAGATCGCCACCCACCACGCCCGCCTGCTGCGCTTCCTCGACGGCGTACTGGCCCACCCCGACCTGCCCCTCGGCCGCATCGACCTCCTGGACGACGCCGAGCGCACCCTCCTCCTGCAGGACTGGAACGACACCGCGGCGCCCGACGACGACGGCCTGCGCCACATCGTGGCCCGTGTCCAGGAACACGCCGGGGCCCGCCCGGACGCCGTGGCCGTGGTGGACACCGACGCCTCGCCCGTCACCTACACCGCCCTCGCCGCCCGCGCCGCCGCCCTCACCCGGGACCTGCGGGCCGCGGGCACCGGCCGGGGCGACGTGGTGGGCGTACTGGCCGTACCCGGCGCGGGCTTCCTCGCCTCCGTCCTCGGCGTGCTGGGCGCCGGCGCCGCGTACGTCCCGCTCGACCCGAAGGCGCCGGCCGCGCGCAACGCCGGCCTGCTGGAGCGCTGCGGCGCCACCGCGCTGCT
Organism: Streptomyces sp. NPDC057438; assembly: GCF_042802995.1. Lineage (NCBI taxonomy): Bacteria > Bacillati > Actinomycetota > Actinomycetes > Kitasatosporales > Streptomycetaceae > Streptomyces > Streptomyces sp. NPDC057438. The sequence continues at coordinate 2,959 of NZ_JBHVDD010000143.1, read as the reverse complement.
CGCACCCGCCCGTCTGACCGTCCTGGCTGGCGAGTTGACCGGCGGCACGGGCGTACCGGTGGTGGTGGAGCGCGGCGAGGGCTGCGCCTGGGAGCCCCCCGCCGGAGGCGGCGACGACCTCGCGTACATCATCTTCACCTCCGGCTCGACCGGCGCGCCCAAGGGGGCGATGGTCCACCACCGCGGCATGAACAACCACCTCCTCGCCAAGGTGGAGGACTGCGCACTGACCGCCGACGACATCGTCGTCCAGAACGCCCCCCTCACCTTCGACATCTCCGTCTGGCAGATGCTCGCCCCGCTCGTCGTCGGCGGTACCGTCCGCATCGTCGACCGGGACACCGCCTCCGACCCGTGGAAGCTGTTCGCCCTCACCGCCGCCGAACGCGTCCCCGTCCTGGAAGTCGTCCCCTCTGTGCTGCGCGCCGCCCTGGACGGCTGGTCCTCCGCCCGCACCGCACCGCCGGCCCTGCCCGACCTGCGGCTGCTGATGGTCACCGGCGAGGCACTGCCCCGGGCGACGGGCGAGCGCTGGCTCCAGGCGTACCCGACGATCCCGCTGGTCAACGCGTTCGGCCCCACCGAGTGCTCCGACGACGTCACCCACGCCGTCCTCGACCCCGACGTCCTGGCCTCCCTCGACGAGAGCTCGCCCGTTCCGATCGGCCGCCCCGTCCGCAACACCCGCCTGTACGTCCTGGACGACCGCCTCCGCCCGGTCCCCGCCGGCACCCCCGGCGAGCTGTACGCGGCGGGCACCGGCGTCGGCCGCGGCTACCTCGCCGACCCGGCGCGCACCGCGGCCGCGTTTGTCGCCGACCCGTTCTCCGACGAGCCCGGCGCCCGCATGTACCGCACCGGCGACTACGTCCGCTACGACAGCGAGGGCCGCCTGCTCTTCCTGGAACGCCGCGACCACCAGGTCAAGATCCGCGGCTACCGCATCGAACTCGGCGAGATCGAGTCCGCGCTCGCCGCCCACCCGCGCGTCGGCCAGGCCGTGGTGACGGTCCGCGAGGACAGCCCGGGACGGCAGCGGCTCGTCGCGTACGTCACCGGGGCGCAGGATGCCGGCCGGGCGGACGAGCCGGGCGAGGCAGGCGTGTCGGGCGAGGCGGAAGGGGCCGTGGGGTCCGCGCCGGGCTGGGACGCGCGGGAGCTGAAGGAGCACGCCGCCTCTCGGCTGCCCGAGTACATGGTGCCGACCGCCTACGTCGCACTCGACGCCTTCCCGCTCACCCCCAACGGCAAGCTGGACCGCACCGCGCTCCCGGCCCCCGAGACCACGGCCGGCGAGGGCCGCGCCCCGCGCACCCCGCGCGAGAAGATCCTGAGCGCCCTGTTCGCCGACGTGCTGGGGCTGGAGAAGGTCACCCTCGACGACGACTTCTTCGACCTGGGCGGCCACTCCCTCCTCGCCACCCGCCTGGCCGGCCGCGCCCGGGCCGCCCTCGGCGCGGAGGTCTCGGTCCGCGACGTCTTCGAGGCTCCCACGGCGGCCCGACTTCTGGCCCGCCTCGGCGACGACTCCGAGACGGCGGACCTCGCCGCACCGGCGGCCACGACGGTCCCGGTCCTCGGCGCCCAGGAACGGCCGGAGGTGCTGCCGCTGTCGTTCGCGCAGCAGCGCCTGTTGTTCCTGGACCGTCTGGACACGGACGGCGGGACGTACAACATCCCGCTCGCCGTACGTCTGGAGGGCGAGTTGGACGTCGCCGCGCTGGGCGCGGCCGTGAACGCGGTGGTGGCCCGGCACGAGTCACTGCGCACCACGTTCCCAGTGACGGACGGCGAACCCCGGCAGGCCGTCCTGCCGCACGCCGAGGCCTCGCTCACCGTCCAGGAGACGACGGCTGACGCGCTCGGCGCACTCCTCGCCGACACGGCGGCCCGCCCCTTCGACCTGTCCGCAGAACTCCCGCTGCGCGCCCACCTGTTCAGGGTCGCGGAGGACTCCCACGTGCTGATGGTGGTGCTGCACCACATCGCGGGCGACGGCTGGTCCCTGGCCCCGCTGATGCGGGATCTGGAGGCGGCCTACGTAGGACGCGAGTCCGCTCCGCTGCCGGTGCAGTACGCGGACTACGCGCTCTGGCAGCGGGAGATGCTGGGCTCGGAGGACGACCCGGACAGCCTCGTCTCACGCCAACTCGCCTTCTGGCAAGCGGCCCTGGCGGGTCTGCCGGAGGTGCTGGAGCTGCCGGCGGACCGACCCCGGCCCCCGGTCGCCTCCTACCGGGGCGGGCGGATCGGCTGGAACCTGGACGCCGAGACACACGCCGCGCTGAGCGACCTGGCCCGGCAGTCGGGGGCGAGCCTGTTCATGGTGCTTCAGGCGGCGGTCGCGGCGCTGTTCTCCCGGCTCGGCGCGGGCACGGACATCCCGCTCGGGACGGCGGTCGCGGGCCGCACGGATGACGCACTCGACGACCTGGTGGGCTTCTTCGTCAACACCCTCGTGCTGCGCACGGACGTGTCCGGCGACCCGACGTTCCATGAGCTGGTCCAGCGCGTCCGCGAGAGCGACCTGTCGGCCTTCGCGCACCAGGACGTGCCGTTCGAGCGCCTGGTGGAGGTCCTCAACCCGGAGCGGTCGCTGTCGCGGCACCCGTTGTTCCAGGTGATGCTGATCCTCCAGAACACGGCGGAACCCGAGCTGAACCTGCCCGGCATCACCCCGTCTCTGGAGGGCATCGCCGGAGGCATCGCGAAGTTCGACCTGACGCTGGACCTGCGTGAGACCTTCGACGCGGACGGCCGCGCGGCCGGCATCGAGGGCGAGGTGGAGTACGCCCACGACCTCTTCGACCTGTCCACCGTGCAGGCCCTGTGCGCTCGGCTCGGCCGGGTCCTCTCCCAGATCACCGCTCGGCCCGGTGTGCGGGTGGGTGAGCTGGAGCTGGTGGACGCCGGTGAGCGTGCGCTGATGGTGGAGGACTGGGGCCGGGGCGAGACCCTG
>NZ_JBHVDD010000142.1:0-13424 GCF_042802995.1 Streptomyces sp. NPDC057438 | reverse complement strand
GTGGTGCGGGACCACGGGGCGGCCGCCTGCTGCCGTACGCGAGGGCGTCAGGCCACTTCGTCACCGAGGGGACGGGGGTTGGGAGCGATGTGCCGGTTGCGCGGCCGCCCCGGCGGGTGCAGGAAGACCGCCACGCACCCGGCGAACAGCGAGATGGAGCCGGCGAGCACGAAGGCGCCCGCGTAGTCCCAGGCGCCCACGACCACGGCGCCCATACCGGAGCCGAGCAGACCCGACACCAGCTTGGAGCTGTAGACCAGACCGTAGTTGGAGGCGTTGTTGTTCTCGCCGAAGTAGTCCGCGGTCATCGCCGCGAACATCGGGAAGATGGCGCCGCCGCCGAACCCGGAGATGCTGGAGAACACCAGGAACAGCGGCAGGTTGCCGATGTTGCCGGACCACAGGATGCCGTACTGGGACAGGCCCAGCACGATGCAGACGAAGATCAGGCACTGCTTGCGGCCGTAGCGGTCGGAGAGCCAGCCGATGACACCGCGGCCGGTACCGTTGACGATCGCCTTCAAGGACATGGCGGTGGCCACGATCCCGCCCGCGAAACCCGCCTCGTTGCCGAACGGCACCTGGAAGGCGATGCCGAAGATGTTCACACCCGAGGTGCACAGCAGACAGAACCACATCAACGCGACCCGGCCCGTCCGCCAGGCCTCGCCCGGCGTGTACTGCTTCACGGCCGGCGGGTTCTTCTCCAGCGCGCGCCGCGCACGCGGGTCGTCCGGCTTGCGCAGCGGGTCGACCTCGGCCGGCCACCAGTTCTTCGGCGGGTCCTGGAAGAAGTGACCCGCCACGGCGACGACCGCCGCGAGGAACACGCCGACACCGACGAGCACCCACCGGAAGTTCGTGAGGTCCATGAACCCGGTGAAGATGAACACGAACGGCACCGAACCGTAGGCGAAGCCGCCGTTCACGAAGCCGGTCTTGCCGCCCTTGCGCTCCGGGTACCACTTGCCGACCATGTTCACGCAGGTCGCGTAGACCATGCCGGCGCCCATGCCGCTGAACATGCCGAAGCCGATGTACGCGACGACGACGTGGGGTGCGAACGCCAGGGACAGGTAGCCGAGCAGGGTGCCGACGGCGCCCAGCATCATCGCCCAGCGGGCGGGCAGTCTGCCGCTCTCCCGGAGTTTGCCGGCCGGGAAGGCCACCGCGGCCTGGAAGAACACCCAGACGCCCAGCATCCAGAAGATGTGCTGGTTGCTCCAGCTGTGCGCGGTGTGCAGGGTCTCCTCGGCGGACGCGAACGCGTACTCCGCCGAGCTGATGCCCATCATGCCCACCCACGGCAGGATGACCATCCACTTGCGTTTGCGCCCCATGATGTCCAGGTCGGTCTCGCCGATCCGGTACATCCTGCCGTTGGCGTCCGTCACCTCCCGGTAGGGGACGGGTGTGGAGATGTCAGTTGTTGCCATGTCGTTCGAACCCTCCGCGTGGAAGAAGTCTGGCCAGCGCCCCCTGTCCGTGCTTCTCTGCGCCGGGGCCCGCGGTGAGCGGTCGCCGCGGGCCCCGTGGTTCGGGCCGTCGCTCAGGTCATCGCCACCGCCTCCCGACAGCCGTGCCGCCCGGGCCCGTCACAGCAGCCCCGCGGCACGCGCCCACCGGTACTTGGCGCCGAGGACCGCCACCGGCCGCTCGGTCGTGTACGGGTACGCCACGACCCCGCGCTCGAAGAGGTACTGGCACGCCTCCTCCACCTCGACGTCACCCGCGAGCGACGCGACGACCGGCTTCTCGATGCCCCGCTCGCGGAACTCGGCCACCACGCGTGCGGTGAGTTCGGCGAACACCATGGGCGGGGTGACGATGGTGTGCCAGTAGCCGAGGACGAGCGCGTGGATGCGCGGGTCCTCCAGGCCCAGCCTGATCGTCGCCTCGTACGTCGACGGGGGCTCGCCGCCGGTGATGTCGACCGGGTTGCCCGCGGCCCCGAACGGCGGGATGAACGCACGGAAGGACGCGTCCAGGTCCGGCGGGATCTCCATCAGGGACAGCCCGTTGTCGGTGACCGCGTCCGACAGCAGGACGCCGCTGCCGCCGGCACCCGTGATGATCACGACGTTGTCGCCCTGCGGAGCCGGCAGCACCGGCAACGCGCGCGCGTACTCCAGCATCTCGTTCAGCCCCGGCGCCCTGATGACCCCGGCCTGCCGCAGGATGTCCTCGTACACGGCGTCGTCGCCCGCCAGCGCGCCCGTGTGCGAGCCCGCCGCCTTCGCCCCGGCCGCCGTACGGCCCGCCTTGAGGACCACGACCGGCTTCTTCGGGACGGTCGCCCGCGCGGCCTCCACGAACGCCCGCCCGTCCTTCAGGTCCTCCAGGTGCATCGCGATGCACTCGGTGCGCGGGTCCTCGCCGAACCAGGTCAGCAGGTCGTCCTCGTCGAGGTCCGACTTGTTGCCGAGCCCGACGATCGCCGACACACCCGTCTTCGTGGTGCGCGCGAAGCCCAGGATGGCCATCCCGATCCCGCCGGACTGCGAGGTCAGCGCCACTCCGCCCTTGACGTCGTACGGCGTGCAGAACGTGGCACAGAGGTCCTGCCACGTCGAGTAGTAACCGTAGATGTTCGGCCCGAGCAGCCGGATGCCGTGCCGCTCGGCGATCGCCACGATCTCGTCCTGGAGTGCGTGCTCGCCGGTCTCCGCGAAACCCGACGGGATCAGTACGGCGTTGGGGATGCCCTTGCGGCCCACCTCCTCCAGCGCCGTTGCCACGAACGTGGCGGGGATCGCGAAGACCGCCACATCCACCTCACCGGGAACGTCCGTGACACTCTTGTACGCCTTGCGGCCCAGAATGTCATCGGCCTTGGGGTTCACCGGATGGATCTCCCCGGCGAATCCGCCGTCGATGAGATTGCGCATCACCGAGTTGCCGATCTTGCCCTGCTCGTTGGAGGCCCCGATCACGGCCACCGACGAGGGCTGCATCAGCCGGCGCATCGACGTGAGGATCTCCTCGCGCGCGTACCTGCGCCGCGGCTTCGGCACCGATTCCGCGAGGATGACCCGGATGTCCGCCGCGACCGCGCCCTGCGGGGTCGCGATCACCGGGTTGAGGTCCACCTCGGCGATCTCCGGGAAGTCCGCGACGAGTTCGGAGACCCGGCGGATCTGCTCCGCGACCGCCCAGCGGTCCACGGCGGGCGCCCCGCGCACCCCGTGCAGGATCTCCGCCGCGCGGATCGAGTCCAGCATCGACAGCGCCTCGTCCGCGTCGACCGGCGCGAGCCGGAACGTCACGTCCTTGAGGACCTCCACCAGCACCCCGCCGAGCCCGAACGCGACGACCTTCCCGAACGTCGGGTCCGTCACCGCGCCGACGATGACCTCCTGCCCCTTCGGCAGGAGCTCCTGGACCTGCACGCCCTCGATCCGGGCGTCGGCCGCGTAGGCGCGGGCGTTGTCCACGATGGTGTGGAACGCCGCCCGTACCTCGGCCGCGCCCTCCACCCCGACGATCACCCCGCCCGCGTCGGTCTTGTGCAGGATGTCCGGCGAGACGATCTTCATCACCACCGGTCCGGCGAAGCGCGCCGCGAACGACACCGCCTCGTCGACGTCCCGCGCCAGCTCCTCACCGGGGACGGCGATCCCGTACGCGTCGGCGACCACCTTGCCCTCGGGGGCGGTCAGCGCGCTCCGGCCCTCGGCCCGTACGGCGTCGAGGAGTCCGCGCACCCTCAGCATCCGGTCTTCGGCCATCAATCAGATCACTCCGTTCGACTTGAGCAGGCGCAGCTCCTCGTCGCCGAGCCCCAGCTCGCCGACGTAGACCTCTTCGTTGTGCTCGCCGAGCAGGGGTGAACTGGTCACGTCCACCGGGGAGTCGGACAGCTTCAGCGGGCTGCCGACGGTCACGAAGTCGCCGCGCTCGGGGTGCGCAACGGTGACGACCATCTCGTTGGAGACCAGGGACTCGTCCTCGATGATCTCCTTGGTGGACAGGATCGGCCCGCACGGGATGTTGCGGGCGTTCAGCCGCTCCAGCACCTCCCACTTGGGCAGCGTGGACGACCACTCCTCGATGAGCTGGAACATCTTGCCCAGCTTGGGCAGCCGGGCCTCCGGCGTCGCCCACTCGGGGTCGTCCGCCAGTTCGGGCCGGCCGATCAGCTCGCTCATCGGCTGCCAGCCGACGGGCTGCACGATGACGTACACGTAGTCGTTCGGGCCGCCCGGCGCGCATTTCACGGCCCAGCCGGGCTGGCCGCCGCCGGAGGCGTTCCCGGAGCGGGGAACCTCGTCGCCGAAGTCCTCGTTGGGATATTCACGCAACGGCCCGTGGGCCAGCCGCTGCTGGTCCCTCAGCTTCACCCGGCAGAGGTTGAGGACGGCGTGCTGCATGGCCACGTTGACCCGCTGCCCGCGCCCGGTGCTCTCCCGCTGGTACAGCGCGGCGAGGATCCCCGCCACGGCGTGGACGCCCGTGCCCGAGTCCCCGATCTGGGCCCCCGTCGCCAGCGGCGGCCCCTCCTCGAAACCGGTGGTCGCCATGGACCCGCCCATGGCCTGCGCGACCACCTCGTACGCCTTGAAGTTGGTGTACGGACCGTCGCCGAACCCCTTGATGGAGGCGTAGACGATCCGCGGGTTGATCTCCTGGATACGGTCCCAGGTGAAGCCCATGCGGTCGACCGCGCCGGGTCCGAAGTTCTCGACCATGACGTCGGAACGCCGGATCAGCTCGGTGAGGATCTCCTTGCCGCGCTCGGTCTTGGTGTTGAGGGTGATGCTGCGCTTGTTGCAGTTGAGCATGGTGAAGTAGAGGGAGTCGACGTCCGGGAGGTCGCGCAGCTGCTTGCGCGTGATGTCCCCGGTCGGTGCCTCCAGTTTCACCACGTCCGCGCCGAGCCAGGCGAGGAGTTGGGTGGCGGACGGTCCGGACTGGACGTGCGTCATGTCGAGGACGCGGATGCCTTCGAGAGCCTTGGCCGACGTTCCGGCGCCGGACGTTCCTGCGGTGGGGGTCATCGGGGGCACCTCACTTGTACATCGTCTGGTTCATGGTTCCGGGGGCGTACGCGTCCGGGTCGACCCAGACGTTGATCAGCGACGGCTTGCCCGACTCCCGGGCCCGGCGGAGCGCGGGGCCGATGTCGGCGGGGTCGCGGACCTCCTCGCCGTAACCGCCCAGCATCTGGGCGAACTTGTCGTAGTGGACGTCGCCGAGGGTGTTGCCGATCCGCTCGCGCTCCTCGCCGTACTTGGCCTTCTGGCCGTAACGGATCTGGTTCATGGAGGAGTTGTTGCCGACGATCCCGACGAAGGGGAGGTCGTAGCGGACGAGGGTCTCGAAGTCCCAGCCCGTGAGGGAGAAGGCGCCGTCGCCGAAGAGGGCCACCACCTCCTTGTCGGGCCGCGCCTTCTTGGCGGCGAGCACGAAGGGGACACCGACGCCGAGCGTGCCGAGGGGGCCCGGGTCCATCCAGTGCCCGGGCGACTTGGGCTGCACGACCTGGCCGGAGAAGGTGACGATGTCGCCGCCGTCGCCGATGTAGATCGAGTCCTCGGTGAGGAAGTCGTTGATCTCGCTGACCAGCCGGTAGGGGTGGATCGGCGAGGCGTCCGACTTCAGGCTGGGCAGCCGCTTCTCGATGGCGCTCTGCTCGGCGGCGCGCAGCTCGTCCAGCCACTCCTTGCGCCGCGACGCGCCCCCGTTGATGCGCCCGGAGGCCGCCTCGGTCACCGACTTCAGCACGAGGCCCGCGTCGCCGACGATCCCGAGGTCGATGTCGCGGTTCTTGCCGACGGTCCGGTAGTCGAGGTCGATCTGTACGACGGTCGCGTCCGGCGACAGCCGCTTGCCGTAGCCCATGCGGAAGTCGAACGGCGTACCGACGATGACGATGACGTCGGCGTTGGAGAAGGCGTACCGGCGGGAGAGCTGGAAGTGGTGCGGGTCGCCGGGCGGCAGGGTGCCCCGCCCCGCCCCGTTCATGTAGGCCGGGATGTTCAGCGTCCGCACCAGGTCGATCGCGGACTCGGTGCCCCGCGTGGTCCACACCTGGCTGCCCAGCAGGATCGCGGGCTTCTCCGCGTGCACCAGGAGGTCGGCGAGCTTCTCGATCGCCTCGGGGTCGCCGGCCGAGCGGGTCGAGGCCCGATAGGCGCCGGCCTTGGGTACGCGGGCCTTCTCGACGGGCACCTTGGCGTCGAGGACGTCACGCGGGATCTCCAGGAAGGAGGGCCCGGGGGCGCCGTGGTAGCACTCGCGGAACGCCATCGAGACCATGTCGGCGGCGCGGGCCGTGTCGGGCACGGTCGCGGCGAACTTGGTGATCGGCGTCATCATGTCGACGTGCGGCAGGTCCTGCAGGGACCCCATCTTGTGCTGGGTGTGCGCGCCCTGCCCGCCGATCAGCAGCATCGGGGACTCCGCGCGGAAGGCGTTGGCGACACCGGTGACGGCGTCGGTCGTGCCGGGGCCGGCGGTGACGACCGCGCAGCCGGGCTTGCCGGTGATCCGGGCGTAGCCGTCGGCGGCGTGGGCGGCGACCTGCTCGTGGCGGACGTCGACGACCTCGATGCCCTCGTCGACGCAGCCGTCGTAGATGTCGATGATGTGGCCGCCGCACAGGGTGTAGATGACCTCCACACCCTCCGCTTTGAGTGCCTTGGCGACGAGGTGACCACCGGAGATGAGTTCCTGGCTGTTGCCGTCGGGCATGGCGAAGTCCTGTCCCTTCGTAGGGGTTGGAGCGCTCTCGCGGTTGATTGCATACAGTCGACGAATACTGTATGAACCTTGTTATCCCGCATCCCGTGGATGGTGTCCAGGGGGCGTGCGGCACTTTTGAGTCAGGAGCCGGAATGGACCTTTTCGAGCACCAGGCAAGAGAACTCTTCGCACAGCACGGCATCGCGGTCCCGAGGGCCGAGGTCACCGACTCGCCCAAGGAGGCCCGCGAGATCGCCCGCAGGCTGGGCGGACGCGTCGTCGTCAAGGCACAGGTGAAGACCGGCGGGCGCGGCAAGGCGGGCGGAGTGAAGCTCGCCGCCGACCCCGCCGCCGCCGAGCTGACCGCACGGCAGATCCTCGGCATGGACATCAAGGGGCACACCGTCCGTACGGTGATGATCGCCGAACCCGTCGCCATCCAGAGCGAGTTCTACGTCTCCTACGTCCTCGACCGCGCGGCCGGCGGCTTCCTCGCGATCGCCTCGGCCGAGGGCGGCATGGACATCGAGGAGGTGGCGGCCACCAGGCCCGAGGCGGTGGCCCGGATCCCCGTCGACCCCGCCGAGGGCGTCACCTCCGCCAAGGCGTCCGAGATCGCCGAGACGGCGGGCCTGCCCCCGCAGACCGTCGACGTCCTCATGCGACTCTGGCAGGTGCTGACCCGCGAGGACGCGCTGCTCGTCGAGGTCAACCCGCTCGTCCGTACCGAACAGGGCCGCATCCTCGCCCTCGACGGCAAGGTCACCCTCGACGACAACGCGAGCTTCCGGCAGACCCGCCTGGGCGACGAGGACGTCGCGCACGACGACCCGCTGGAGGCCGCCGCGGCCGCCAAGGGGCTCAACTACGTGAAGCTGGACGGCGAGGTCGGTGTCATCGGCAACGGCGCCGGACTCGTCATGTCCACCCTCGACGTGGTGGCGGGCTGCGGCGCGCGCCCCGCGAACTTCCTCGACATCGGCGGCGGCGCCTCCGCCCGGGTCATGGCCGACGGTCTCTCCGTCATCCTCTCCGACCCGGCCGTGAAATCCGTCCTCGTCAACGTCTTCGGCGGGATCACCGCCTGTGACGCGGTCGCCGACGGCATCGTCCAGGCCCTGGACAGCGTCCGGTTGACCAAACCGCTGGTCGTCCGCCTCGACGGCAACAACGCCGTACGCGGCCGGGCGATCCTCGACGCCCGTGCCCACCCCCTGGTCCACCAGGCCACCACCATGGACGGTGCCGCGCGCCGCGCCGCCGACCTCGCCCACGCGAACTGAGGAGCCCGGACATGGCCATCTACCTCACCCAGGAGAGCAGGGTCCTCGTCCAGGGCATGACCGGCGGCGAGGGCATGAAGCACACCCGCCGCATGCTCGCGGCAGGCACGAACGTCGTCGGCGGCGTCAACCCCCGCAAGGCCGGCCGCACCGTCGACTTCGACGAGCGGGCCGTCCCCGTCTTCGGCTCGGTCGCCGAGGGCATCGAGGCCACCGGCGCCGACGTCACGGTCGTCTTCGTCCCGCCCGCCTTCGCGAAAGCGGCCGTCGCCGAGGCCGCCGACGCCGGCATCGGCCTCGCCGTCGTCATCACCGAGGGCATCCCCGTCCACGACTCCGTCGCCTTCACGGCGTACGCGCGGTCCCGGGGCACCCGGATCGTCGGCCCCAACTGCCCCGGCCTGATCACCCCCGGCCAGTCCAACGCCGGCATCATCCCCGCCGACATCACCAAGCCGGGGCGCGTCGGCCTGGTCTCCAAGTCCGGCACCCTCACCTACCAGCTCATGTACGAACTCCGCGACATCGGCTTCTCCACCTGCGTCGGCATCGGTGGCGACCCCGTCGTCGGCACCACCCACATCGACTGCCTGGCCGCCTTCCAGGCCGACCCCGACACCGAACTGATCGTCCTCATCGGCGAGATCGGCGGCGACGCCGAGGAACGCGCCGCCGCGTACATCCGCGACCACGTCACCAAACCGGTCGTCGGCTACATCGCCGGCTTCACCGCACCCGAGGGCAGGACGATGGGCCACGCCGGCGCGATCGTCTCCGGCTCCTCCGGCACCGCGCAGGCCAAGAAGGAGGCGCTGGAAGCGGTCGGGGTGCGGGTCGGCGGCACTCCCACGGAGACGGCCCGGCTGGTGCTCGCCGCCCTGGAGTCCGAGGGCTGACACCGCCGGCAACAACGTCACCGGCAACAGCCCCACCGGCAACAGCCCCACCGGCAACAGCCCCACCGGCAACAGTCCCACCGGCAACAGCCCCACCGACCACCGCGCAACCCGCCCCCGACTGTGCACCGAGAGCGGAGAACCCCATGGCACCACCCACCGCCACACCCACCCTCACCCTGAAGTCCGGCACGGCCTGGGCCGACGCCTGGCGGCGCTGTCTGGCCGTCGCCCCCGAAGCCTTCCGGGACGACCGCGTCCTCAACCACTGGGGCGCCGCCTGGCGGGCCGACGGCCGTGCCCTGGCCGCCACCAGCCCCGTCGACGGCAGCCCCGTCGCGGGCCCGCCCCGCCTGGACGGCACCACCGCCCACCAGGCGGTCAGAGCTTCCCTCGACCAGCACCGGGCCTGGCGCCACGTCCCCCTCGGTGAACGCCGCGCCCGGGTCGCCGCCACCCTCGACGCCCTCACCCAGCACCGGGAACTGCTCGCCCTGCTCCTCGTCTGGGAGATCGGCAAACCCTGGCGGCTCGCGCAGGCCGACGTGGACCGGGCGATCGACGGCGTCCGCTGGTACGTCGACGGCATCGAGCCCATGGTCGAAGGCCGCGTCCCCCTCGACGGCCCGGTCTCCAACATCGCCAGCTGGAACTACCCGATGAGCGTCCTCGTGCACGCGATGCTGGTCCAGGCGCTGGCGGGCAACGCGGTCATCGCCAAGACCCCCACCGACGGCGGCGTCGCCTGCCTCACCCTCGCCACCGCCCTCGCCGCCCGGGAGGGCGTCCCCGTCACCCTCGTCAGCGGCAGCGGACGTGAGCTGTCGCAGGCGCTGGTCCGGGCCCCCGAGATCGGCTGCGTCTCCTTCGTCGGCGGCCGCGACACCGGCGCCGCCGTGGCCACCGCAGTCACCGACCTGGGCAAACGCCACGTCCTGGAACAGGAGGGGCTGAACACCTGGGGCGTCTGGAACCACACCGACTGGGACGCCCTGACCGCCGTCGTCCCCAAACTCTTCGACTACGGCAAACAGCGCTGCACCGCCTACCCGCGCTTCGTCGTCCAGCGTGAACTGTTCGACGAGTTCCTCGCGGCCTACCTCCCGGCGGTCCGCACCCTCAGGGTCGGCCACCCGCTGGCCGTGGAACACCCCGACGACCCTTTTCCCCAGCTGGACCTCGGACCCGTCATCAACGCCGCCAAGGCCAAGGAACTGGCCGACCAGGTGGCCGAGGCCGTCGACCGGGGCGCCGTCCCGCTGCACCGGGGCAGGCTCTCCGACGCGCGCTTCCTGCCCGGCCAGGACACCGCCGCGTACGTCCAGCCCGTCACCCTCCTCGACCCGCCCGCGTCCTCCCCCCTCCACCACGCGGAACCCTTCGGTCCCGTCGACACGATCGTCCTGGTCGACACCGAGGCCGAACTGCTCGCCGCCATGAACGCCTCCAACGGCGCGCTCGTCGCCACCCTCTCCACCGACGACCGGGCCACGTACGAGCGGCTGGCACCCCAGATCCGTGCGTTCAAGGTCGGCCACGGCATCCCCCGCTCGCGCGGCGACCGCGACGAGCTGTTCGGCGGCTTCGGTGCGTCCTGGCGGGGTGCCTTCGTCGGCGGTGACCTGCTGGTCAGGGCCGTCACCCACGGTCCGGCGGGGGAGCGGCTGCCGGGGAACTTCCCCGAGTACCACCTCATGCCGTCCGCGGCCTGACCCGCCGGATCGTGACCGTCCGCACACCTGAAGTGAGGCCGTGCGGGTCTGCTCGCCGAGACCCGTACGGCCCCGTCCGGGCCCCCACGTGCGGGCGGATATCCAGGTGAAGGGCACTCCGAAACCTTGGTATTGTTGTCCCTGTCGCCGCAGGGAAAACCCCTGGCCAGGCGGCAGGCACCTGGTCCGGGTGGCGGAATGGCAGACGCGCTAGCTTGAGGTGCTAGTGCCCTTTATCGGGCGTGGGGGTTCAAGTCCCCCCTCGGACACTCGCTACGGCGACACACGTGAGAAGGGCCCCGACCGTCAGGTCGGGGCCCTTCGCGTGTCCATGGCCACTCTCCTCGCCACCGCATTGTCCCCGGCGGATCGCGCCGGACTCTTTCGTTTCTTCTCAACCTCCAGTCAAATGGCCTCACTTGAACCACACGCGTGCCATGCGTCGCGGAGGTCCCTGACCAGGACGCCGCTCTTCCGCGACCGGCCGCGTCACGGGAAGGACCCCCACAGGTGGCCGACGGACCCCGCGCGTGCAGCACGTCGGTGCCGTCCCACCGCTGCCTCGTGGCAGCCGAGCACGTCACAAGGAGACACACATGCCCAGCTCTCCCCTGAAGCGCCGCGCGTTCATCCTCCTGGGCGCCGCGGTCGCCGCGGCCGCCGGCACCCGGACATCGGTGGCCTCGCCCGCCGCGCCCCCCGGCACACCGATGCCGGTCCGGATCGTCGACGACAGGGCGACCCCCGCCACGCGCGCGCTGTTCGCGTACCTGAGGCGGCAGCGGGGCAGGGGCATTCTCTTCGGCCACCAGCACGACCTCACCTACGGCTTCACCTTCACCACACCCGACGGCAGGGCGTCCGACACCAGAGCGGCGGTGGGCGACCACCCCGCGGTCTTCGGCTGGGACACCCTCATTCTCGACGGCGACGAGCGCCCCGGTGCCAAGGACGGGACCGAGGCCGAGAACATCGCCGCGCTCAGCCGGTGCATCCGGCAGGGAGACGCGCGCGGCGGGATCAACACCCTCAGCGCCCACATGCCGAACTTCGTCACCGGCAAGGACTTCTACGACACCGCAGGCCGGGTCGTCGGCCAGATCCTCCCCGGAGGGGCGAGGCACGCACGCTTCAACCGCTTCCTCGACCGCGTGGCGAAGGCGGTCAAGGGCGCGCGGCGACCGGACGGCACGGCCATCCCGGTCATCTTCCGGCCCTTCCACGAGAACAACGGAGGCTGGTTCTGGTGGGGCGCAGGCCACACCACCTCGGGCGAGTTCATCGAGCTGTTCCGCTACACCGTGGAGTACCTGCGCGACACCAGGGGCGTCCACAACCTGCTCTACGCCTACTCGCCCAACGCGAGCCTCGGCGGCGACCCGGCCGGCTACCTGCGGACGTACCCGGGCGACCGGTTCGTCGACGTCCTCGGCTACGACTCCTACGACGAGGGCGCCGGACCGACCCCCTGGCTGGACGGTCTGGTGCGGGACCTGGCGATGGTGGTCCGGCTCGCGAACGAGCGGGGCAAGGTGCCGGCCTTCACCGAGTTCGGGGAGAGCGGTACCGAGATCCGCGACCCCCAGTGGTTCACCCGGCTGCTGCGGGCCGTCGAGGCGGACCCGCTGGCCCGTCAGGTGACGTACATGGCCACCTGGGCCAACTTCGGAGGCACCAAGCGCGCCTATGTGCCGTACCCGGGCCACGCCCTGCTGCCGGACTTCGTCCGTTTCCACCAGGATGCCTTCACTCTCTTCGCCGCCGATCTGCGCGGCGTGTTCACCGCTCGTACCACCGCTGTCAGGAACGGCCCGTCCCTCCATCTGGTGACCCCCACGGACCGGCAGCGTGTGACGGCCGCCAGGACCACCGTCCGGGTGCGGGTCACGCCCGCGCGGGCCGCCCGGGTCACCTACTCCGTGAACGGGGGACCCGCCCGACCCCTGCGCCCGGACGCCGACGGCTACCACTCGGGCGTCTGGCCGATCGACGCCGCCCTGCGGAGGAAGGGTTCGGCGACCCTCACCGTCCGCGCGCGGGTGGGCGGCGAGACGCTCACCGACTCCGCCGTCGTCCTCCTCGGGGAGGCCGCTCCCCTCCCCGCCGGCTGGATCGACGACTTCGAGGGGTACGCCGGCGACGATGTCGCCCTCGGCGAGGCGTACACCCACCTCAACACCCACACGCTCAGCCTGTCGCCCGAGCACAAGTCCTCCGGCTCCTACGGGCTGGCCTACGCGTACGACTTCACCGGCGCGGAGTTCACCGGCATCGGCAGGCCGGTCGTCGAGGACTGGTCCGCCTTCACCGCCCTGGCGCTGTGGCTGCGGGGCGACGGGTCGGAGAACGCCGGGGCGCTGGAGATCGTCGCCGACGGGGTCCCGTTCCAGTACCGCTTTCCCCTGGACGACACGAGCGGGCGGGAACTCAGGGCTCCCTTCGGCGAGTTCCGGCCGGCTCCCTGGGACACCGGCAACGCCGCCGCCGTGCTCGATGAGGCTCGTCTGGCGAAGGTGACGGCGTTCAACCTGTACCTCGGCCGGGCGAGCGAGACGGTCACCGAGGGGGTCGTGTACGTGGACGCTCTCCGGGCCGAATGACGCCGGATGACACGGCGCACGGAAAATGCGGTGACCCGGCCCCCTCACCGTCCCTAGACTCGCCCCACCAACAGACGAGAGAGGGGAGCCCGGCCGTGTGTGACCGCACCGCTGTCGTCGTTCCCCGTTCCCTGTACGAGGTGATCCTCGTGTCCTCGTCGGTCCGGTGCCCGCTGCGCGGCCGGTACCGGATGCCCGTGACGCACGTCTGACGTCGAACCCCTGTGCGCGCGGACGGAGCGACAGCTC
>NZ_JBHVDD010000141.1:0-13586 GCF_042802995.1 Streptomyces sp. NPDC057438 | reverse complement strand
CTTTTCAGGGGCGCGGGGAACTGCGCGAACGGGGTCCGGGGCGGAGCCCCGAGGATGGGACGGGTAGGGGCGGCGGGGGCGAGGACAATCCCGGGCGGCGGGGGCGAACCCGTTCCGGGTCGAAGCATCCCGCCGCCGATCGTCACGCTCAACCGCCCACCGCCCGCTCGACACAACGCCCCAGCACCGTGAGGAACTCCGGTGTGTCCCACGGCCCCCGGTCCGCCCGCCCCGTGTCCGCCACCCCGAGGTCCTGTACGTCGTAGCGGCCCCGGCAGTGGCCGAGCGTGAAGTAGCAGACCTCGCCGAGGCCGTAGCGCCTGAGGTAGAGCACCGGCCGCGGTGCCCGGTCGAGGGCCGCCGTGCCGCCCTCGGCGAAACCCCGGCACGGGCCCGTGTACTCGGCGTGCAGCAGCACCTCCAGCTCCCCGTGCAGCTCGCACACGTACAGCTCGTCGGTGACCGTGAACGGTTCGATCCCGGCGACCAGCGGATGACCGGGCCGGGTCACCTGCACCTCGTACGGTTCGATCGGCGGGTGGGCCAGGAACCGGCTGCCGAGCACCACGGCGACGTCGCCGAGGAGCCGGGGAGTGGTGAACACCCGTGGCCCGCCGGGAGCGGGCGGCTCGATCACCGCGTTGGTGCCGTGCAGGGCCAGCCAGCGCCCGCCCCGCTCGACGAACCGTGCCAGCGCGGCCTGTTCGGCGGGGCCGGGCCGGACGTCGCAGGTGTAGGTGATCAGCAGGTCAGCCTCGTCGAGCGCGGCGGTGCGGGCGTAGTCCTGGAAGACCGTCGTACGTACCCGCGGATGCTCGGCGAGCAGCTGCAGCAACCGCAGCCGCGCGTGGTCGAAGTCGTGCCACCTGCCGCCGCAGACCAGTACGGCGTCCAGCCGGCCGGCCGGGCCCGCCACGGCTCAGTACTGGACGCGGGTCAGCAGCCCGCCGTCCACCACGAGGTTGACGCCGACACAGAAGGAGCCGGGCCGCCCGAGCAGGAACGCGACGGCGGCCGCCACGTCCTCCGCGGTGCCGTAGCGGCCGATCGGCAGCTTGGCGAGGACTTCTTCGTAGACCTCCGGACGGCTGGTGCGGATGGTCTCCCAGGCGCCGCCGGGGAAGTCGATCGGGCCGGGCGAGACGGTGTTGACACGGATGCCCTTCGGCGCGAGCGCGTGCGCGAGGGCGGAGGCGTGCTGGACCACGGCGGCCTTGAGGGCGGAGTAGGAGTTGGCGCCGGCGGGCCGGGCGGTGTCGGAGGCGTTGGTGGTGCCGATGGCGACCACGGCGGCCCGGTCGGAGACCTCCAGGTGCGGCAGGGCCGCCTCGACGAGTCCCGCGAAGGGGATCAGGTCGCCGCGCAGGCTCGCCTCCCACGACTCGGGGCCCTTGACGTTGCCCGCCGAGACGTTGGACACCAGCAGGTCCAGTCCGTCGAGGGCGTCGGCCGCCCGCGCCACGAAGCCCGCGAGCGCGGCCGGGTCGGTGACGTCGACCGGTTCGGCGAACACCGTCGCGCCCTCGCCGCGCAGTTCGGCGGCGGCCGTGGCCAGCGCCTCCTCGCCCCGGGCGCAGAGTGCCAGCGCGCAGCCCTCGGCCGCCAGGGTGGTGGCGATCGCCCGGCCGATGCCCCGGCTCGCGCCGGTCACCAGCGCCTTCGCGCCTGTCAGTCCCAGATCCATGGGGTCACTCCTTCGTGATGGGTGATGGGTGATGGGTGTGCCGTCGCTCGGTCGGTCGCTCAGCCGTCGGTGAGCCGGGAGAACGGCACCCGGTCCGTGCGCGGTTCCGGCGGCAGTTTCAGGACGCGTTCGCCGATGAGATTGCGCTGGATCTGGTCGGTGCCGCCGGCCAGCCGGTAGCCGGGTGCGCCGAGCAGATGCTGCGTCCAGGCGAACGTGCCCGGCTCCCCCGTGTCGGCGCAGATCCGGGCGCCCATGAGGTCGGCGGCGAGCTGTCCGGTGCGGGTGAGCAGGTCGGAGGCCATCAGCTTGGTCAGCGACGCCTCGGGGCCGGGCCGGCCGCCGGCGGCGCTCGTCCTCGCGACGCGGTCCACGGTGGCGGCGCGCAGCTCGGTGCGGACGTACAGGTCGGCGAGGCGCTGGCGGACCAGCGGGTCGTCGGTGCGGCCGAGAGAGCGGGCGAGGGCGAGGACGTCGGTGAAGGTGCCTCCCTTGCGCCTGTTGCCGCTGCCGGACGCGGTCCGTTCGAAGCCGAGGGTGGTGGTGGCGACCTCCCAGCCCTGTCCGGGACGCCCGATGCGGAGCCGGTCCGGGACGCGGACACCGCTGAGGAAGACCTCGTTGAAGGAGGCACCGCCGCTCATCTGCCGGATGGGGCGCACGTCCACGCCGGGGGCGTCCATCGGGACCAGGAACGCGGTGATGCCCGCCTGTTTGACGACATCCGGATCGGTGCGGGCGAGCAGCAGGCCGTAGTCGGCGAACTGCGCTCCCGAGGTCCACACCTTCTGCCCGTCGATCACCCAGTCGCCCCCGCCGCCTTCTTCGGCCGGGCGGGCGGTGTCCGTGTCCTCCTGCCGGGCGCGGGTGCGTACGGCCGCGAGGTCGGAGCCGGCGCCGGGTTCGCTGAACAGTTGGCAGGCCAGCAGGTCCGTGCGCAGGAACGGACGCGCGAAGTCGCGGCGCTGCCCGGCCGTTCCGAACAGGGAGACGGCCATCGCGACCAGCCGCACGGTGACACTGATCAGTTCGGTGGACGGCGGTACGTCGAAGGCAGACTCCTCCTCGGCGAAGACCGCCACGTGCGCGGCGCTCAGGCCGGCCCCGCCGAGGTCCGCCGGCAGCGTCAGTGCCTGGTAGCCGGCGTCGAAGCGGGCCCGCTGGTAGGCGCGGCAGTGCTCCAGCAGCAGGCGCTCGGCGGCTTCGGGGAGGTTGTGGAAGACGGCGAGGCCGGCCTCTCCGGTCGTCTCCGGCGTTCGCGCCGGGTCGAGGACGGTGGCCAGCCACTGTCGGACCTGTACGCGCCAGGAGTCCGGATCGGGCGGGGACACGGCTCCTCCCTGGAACGGGGACATGGCTCCTCCTTGGAAAGGCACTTACCAGACGACAGTTGCAGTAACGGGGATCAGTCAGCGTCCGAATCATCCACCCGACCATGCGGGGATGTGCTCGGCGTGGGTCAGAGTGTTCCGCACTTTCTTGATAAACGCTACAGTCAGAGCATCGACCCTCCCGGATCGCGGGAGGGGACCGAGGAGCCGCCCGGAGGAGCCATGTCGCAGTTGCCGCTCGACCGTCGCGTCCGGAGCACCCCGGACCGGCCCGCCCTGGTGGACGACTGGGAAGTGCTGTCCTGGTCCGCACTCGCGGACCAGGTGGCGCGGGCGTCGGGACGGCTGCTGGAGATCGCGCCCGGCCCGCAGGACCGGGTCGTCGTGCTCGGCGACAACGCCGCGCCGACGCTGGTGGCCCATCTGGCCGGACTGCGAGCCGGCGTGGGGACCGTCGCCGCGTCCCGGCATCTGACGTCGGGCGAACTCGTGGACCAGATCATCGACGCGGGCGCCACCGGCATCGTCGCCGGACCCGCGGGCGCGGGCGCGGCCCTGGACGCGGCCCGGGAACTGGGCCTGCCGCTGGTGCTGCACGGGACCCCGGCGATCGGGCACGCCTTCGACTGGGACCTGTGGCTGGCGGCCGCCCCCGCCGGCCTCACCGTTCCGGGAGACCGCCCCGCCCGGCCGCCCCTCGTCTACACCTCGGGCACGACCGGCCGGGCGCGCGGCACCGAGGTGCGCTGGGTGAGCGGTCCGGTCGCCGACAGCTCCGCCTATCTGGCCGCGATCTCCGCCCGGTCCGGTTTCCCGCCGGGCCCGCACCTGGTGTGCGGCCCCCTGCAGCACAACGCGCCGCTGACGGCCCTGCGCCATCTGGCGGCGGGGCAACCGGTGGTCGTGCTCGGCCGGTTCGACCCGGAAGTCTGCCTCAGCCGGGTCGCGCAGTGGCGGGCCACCTCCACGGTCATGGTGCCCACCCACTTCCAGCGGCTGCTCGCCCTGCCGCGCGAGACGCGTGCCCGGTACGACGTCTCCAGCCTCACCCAGGTCTCCCACACCGGGTCCGCGTGTCCGCCGGACGTGAAGCGGGCCATGATCGAGTGGTTCGGTCCGGTGCTGACCGAGTCGTACGGCGCGAGCGAGGCGGGCACCGTGGCCCGTATCGGCAGCACCGAGTGGCTGGCCCATCCGGGGTCGGTCGGCCGCGCCCACCCGCCCTTCGAGGTCCTGGTGACCGACGACGACGGCCGGCCGCTGCCGCCCGGCGAACGAGGGCTGCTGGCGTTCCGGGCTCCCGAGGACCGAGGTGTGCGCTACCACGCGGACCCCGACAAGACGAGGTCCGCCTACCTCGCCCCGGGCGTCTTCACCCTCGGCGACATCGGCTACGTCGACGCCGACGGCTACATCTTCATCACCGACCGGGCCGCGGACGTCGTGGTCTCCGGCGGTGTCAACCTGTACCCGGCCGAGAGCGAGGCGGTGCTGCGGCAGCACCCGGCGGTCGCCGAGGTCGCGGTGATCGGTGTGCCCGACCCGGACTTCGGCGAGTCGCTGCGGGCGCTGGTCGTGGCGGCCGGGGACGGCACGCCGGCCGAGGAACTCGACCGCCACTGCCGCGACCGGCTGGCCGCCTACAAATGCCCGAAGTCCTACGAGTTCGTCCCCGAACTCACGCGCAACGCGATGGGCAAGCTCGACAAACGCGCGATGCGCCGCCCCTACTGGCACTCCGAGCGGACCATCGCGGGCTGAACCGGGCCCCGGCGCCCGACGCCCCGCCGCCCACCGCCTGCGGGCTGCCGGCCGCCCGCCCACGACGACCTCCGCCCCCGTACGAAGGACCCTCCATGACCGAACTCCTCCTCATCCGGCACGGCCTCCCCGTGGCGGGCGTGTACGACCCCGGGCTGTCGCCGGAGGGCACCGCCCAGGCGGAACGTCTCGCCGCCTGGCTGGTCCACGAGGACATCGACGCCCTGTACACCAGCCCGTTCCGGCGCGCCCGCGAGACGGCCGCGCCCCTCGAACGGCGCACCGGCATGACCGCGGCCGTACTGGACGACCTGCGCGAGTGGGACACGGACGTCTCGCATCCCTACACACCACCGGAGCAGATCGGCGCGGACGATCCCCGGGCCGCGGCGCTGGCCGAGGGCCGCTACGAGGACTTCGTGCCCGATCTGGACTGGGACGCCTTCCGCGCGCGTGCCGTACGGGCCATGGACACCGTCTTCGACGCCCACACCGGCGGTCGGGTCGCCGTGGTGTGCCACGGCGGCATCACCAACACCTATCTGGCGACCGTGCTGGGCCTGCCCACGATGTTCTGGTTCCACCCGGGCTACACCTCGGTCAGCAGGGTGCGGCGGCTGCCGGGCGGCCGGATCGTCCTGCACTCGGTGAACGAGACGGCCCACATGGTCGCCGAGCGCGCCGTCGACGCTGTCGCCTGACCCGTCTCCTCGTCCCCGCCCCGTCCCGTCCCCCGCAGGAGGTTCCGGCCATGCCCGGATCCGTCATCGTCTCCGGTGCGAGAACGCCCGTCGGCAGGCTCATGGGCGCCCTGAGCGCCGTCTCCGCCGTCGATCTCGGTGCCCATGCCATCGGCGCGGCGCTGGCCGCCGCGCCGGTGGACCCGGCCGCCGTGGAAGCCGTCGTCATGGGCCATGTCGTCCAGGCCGGGGCCGGCCCGAACCCGGCGCGGCAGGCCGCGATCCGCGCCGGTATCCCGTTCTCCGTTCCCGCGAGCACCGTCAACAAGCTCTGCCTGTCGGGTCTGCACGCCATCGCCCTGGCCGACCTCATGATCACGTCCGGCCGGCACGAGGTGGTCGTCGCGGGCGGTATGGAGTCCATGTCGGGCGCCCCGCATCTGCTGCGCGGTGCGCGCGGCGGCTGGAGGTACGGCGGCGCCGCCGTCGAGGACGGGCTCGACCGGGACGCCCTCGTCTGCGCCTTCGACCACGTCTCCATGGGCGCGGCCACCGAGCGGTACCAGCAGCCGTTCGGGCTGACCCGCGAGGAGCAGGACGAGTACAGCGCGCTCTCCCACCGACGGGCCGCACGCGCCCGGGAGTCGGGTGCGTGGGCCGACGAGATCGCCCCCTACAAGGTCCCGGGCCGGCACGGCGGGACGGTGGTGGACACCGACGAGGGCATACGGCCGGACAGCACCGCCGAGAGCCTGGGGCGCCTGCGTCCCGCGTTCTCCGACGGGGGCACCGTCACCGCGGGCAACTCCTCCCAGCTCTCCGACGGCGGCGCGGCGGTCGTCGTGATGAGCGCGGAGCGCGCCCGGCGCGAGGGTCTGGCCCCGCTCGCCGAGATCGGCGCCTACGGCACGGTCGCGGGCCCCGACCCCTCGCTGCTCGTCCAGCCGGCCGGGGCGGTCCGCGACGCGCTGGCCCGGGACGGCCGGCTCGACGCCGCCGACGTGGATCTGTTCGAGATCAACGAGGCGTTCGCCGGAGTCGCCCTCGCCTCCGTCCGGGAGCTGGGCCTCCCCCTGGACAGGGTGAACGTCAACGGCGGCGCCATCGCCCTCGGCCACCCGGTCGGCATGACGGGCGCCCGTCTGGTCCTGACCCTCGCGGCGGAACTGCGACGACGCGGCGGCGGCACCGGCGCGGCGGCCCTGTGCGGGGGCGGCGGCCAGGGCGACGCACTGCTGCTGCGCGTACCGGCGCAGGCCTGAAACCTCGGAGCTGACACACCATGAACGACCCACTGCCCCCGGCCGGGGCGATCCTGACCGTCGAGACCCGTGCCCCCGCCGCCGACGGCGTCGTCACCCTCACCCTGCGCCGCCCGGGCGGCGGGCCGCTCCCCGCCTGGACGCCGGGCGCCCACATCGACGTACTGTTGGGCGACGACGCCGGAGCCGACGGCACCCTGATCCGGCAGTACTCCCTGTGCGGGCACCCCGAGAGACGCGGGTCCTGGCAGATCGCCGTACTGCGCGAGCCGCGGGGCCGCGGCGGCTCCGCGTACGTCCACGACCGTCTGCGCGAGGGCAGCACCGTCCGGGTCCGCGGGCCACGGAACAACTTCCCGCTGCGGCCCTCCGGACGCCACCTGTTCGTCGCGGGCGGCGTCGGCATCACGCCGATCCTTCCCATGGTCGAGGCCGCGGAGGCCGCGGGCACGGACTGGCGCCTGCTGTACGGCGGCCGCACCCGCACCTCCATGGCGTTCCTGGACCGTCTCGCCCCCTACGGCGACCGCGTCCTGCTCCGCCCACAGGACGAGTACGGCCTGCTGGACCTCGGCTCCTTCCTGGGCCCGCCCGAGCCGGACACCCTGGTGCACGCCTGTGGTCCCGAGCCTCTGCTGCGGGCCGTGCGGGAGGCATCGGCCGGCTGGCCCCCGGGGACGCTGGGCGTCGAGCGGTTCGCCCCGGCAGAGACGGCCGGGGCGGCCGGAGCGGGCGAGGCGGCCGATACCGGGGCGTACAAGGCCTTCGAGGTGGAGCTGGTCCGCTCCGGGCTCACCCTCACCGTGCCGCCGGACCGCTCGGTGCTCGAGACCCTGGAGGAGGCCGGCGTCGCGGTGGACTTCTCCTGCCGGGAAGGCACCTGCGGCACCTGCGAGACCGACGTGCTCGACGGCGAACCCGAGCACCGCGACTCCCTGCTGACCGAGGAGGAGCGGGCGGCCGGCGAGACCATGCTCATCTGCGTCTCCCGTGCGTGCGGACCCCGCCTGGTCCTCGACCTGTGACCAGGGGGCCGTCACCCGAGCGGCCCTGTGCCGCTGCTCACATCAGCGTCGCCACTTCCGGCAATTTAGTAGGACGTCCTAGTATCTCTGCAGCAGAGTTTCAGCGACCCGTCCGGGAAGGCCCCCATGAGCGACCTGCACCAGCCCGTGCACCCCGTCCGTCTGGTCACGGCTTCGGCCCTGTTCGACGGACACGACGCGTCGATCAACATCATGCGGCGGATCTTCCAGTCCCAGGGCGCCGAGGTGATCCACCTCGGACACAACCGCTCCGTCCGCGAGGTCGTGGACGCCGCGCTGGAGGAGGACGCCCATGGTGTGGCGGTCTCGTCCTACCAGGGCGGACACGTGGAGTACTTCGAGTATCTGGTCGAGTCGCTGCGCGCGCAGGGCGCCGACCACGTCCGTGTGGTGGGCGGGGGCGGCGGTGTCATCGTGCCCGAGGAGATCACCCGGCTGCGGGCGAGCGGGGTGACCATCTTCTCCCCGGAGGACGGTCAGCGGATGGGGCTGGCCGGGATGGTCAACTCGGTCGTGCGGGACTGCGACTTCGACCTGTGGGACGGCAAGCCGGCCGACGTCGCCGCCGTCCTCGCGGGCGACCGGTTCGCGATCGCCCGTACCGTCACCGGAGCCGAACTCGGCAAGCTGCCGGCCGACTTCCTGGCCCAGCTGCGGGCCGCCGCGGCGGCCCGGGTCACCCCGGTCCTGGGCATCACCGGCACCGGCGGTTCGGGCAAGTCGTCGCTGACCGACGAACTGGTGCGCCGGTTCCGCGTCGACCAGCAGGACAAGCTGCGGATCGCCGTGATCGCGGTCGACCCGACCCGCCGCCGGGGCGGCGGCGCCCTGCTCGGCGACCGCATCCGCATGAACTCCCTCGACGGCAGCCGGGTGTTCTTCCGGAGCCTGGCCACCCGCGGCAGCCGGGAGCTGCCCGAGCACCTGACCGACGTGATCGACGTGGTCAAGGCCGCCGGGTTCGACCTGGTGATCGTGGAGACGCCGGGCATCGGCCAGGGCGACGCGGCGATCGTGCCGTTCGTCGACACCTCGCTGTACGTGATGACACCGGAGTTCGGTGCCGCCTCGCAGCTGGAGAAGATCGACATGCTCGACTTCGCCGACGTCGTGGCGATCAACAAGTTCGAGCGGCGCGGCGCCAAGGACGCGCTGCGCGACGTGGGCCGCCAACTGGTCCGCAACCGCGAGGCGTTCGGCAAACGCCCCGAGGACATGCCGGTGTACGGCACCTCCGCGGCCACCTTCAACGACGACGGGGTCACCGCGCTCTACCAGCATCTCAAGGCCGCCCTGGCCGACAAGGGCCTGCCGCTGTCCGGGGGCACACTGCCGGTGGTCGACGCACGGCACTCCTCGGGCATCCGCCAGGTCGTGCCCGCCGACCGGGTGCGCTACCTCGCCGAGATCACCGACGCCGTCCGCGCCTACCACGCCGAGACCGGCCGGCTCGCCGAGGCCGCCCGACGGGTGCAGCGCCTGGACGCGGTCAGGGGCGAACTCCTCGACGCCGGCCTCGGCGCGGACGACGTGGGTTCGCTGCTGGAAGGCGCCCGCCGACAGCTCCCGCACGACCTCGTCGAGCAGATCGCGAACTGGCCCGCCGTCATCGCCTCCTACTCGGGCGACGAGCAGGTCGTGAAGGTCCGGGACAAGGAGATCCGTACCAAGCTCACCCGTGAGTCGCTGTCCGGCAACAGGATCCCCCGTGTCGCGCTGCCCCGCTTCACCGACCACGGGGAACTCGTGAACTTCTGGCGCCGGGAGAACCTCCCCGGCCACTTCCCCTTCACCGCCGGGGTGTTCCCCTTCAAGCGCGACGGCGAGGACCCGGCCCGTATGTTCGCCGGCGAGGGCGATCCGTTCCGCACCAACCGGCGCTTCAAGCTGCTCTCCGAGGGCCAGCCGGCCACCCGGCTGTCGACCGCGTTCGACTCGGTCACCCTCTACGGCCGCGACCCGGACGAGCGCCCCGACGTGTACGGCAAGGTCGGCACCTCCGGGGTGTCGGTCGCCACGCTGGCGGACATGAAGGCGCTCTACGACGGCTTCGACCTGGTCGCGCCCACGACCTCGGTCTCCATGACGATCAACGGGCCCGCGCCGACCGTCCTGGCGTTCTTCCTCAACACCGTCATCGACCAGCGGACCGACCGGTTCCGCGCCGCCGAGGGCCGCGACCCCTCGCCCGAGGAGGCGGCCGAGCTGACCGCGTACGCGCTGGCGAACGTACGGGGCACGGTCCAGGCCGACATCCTCAAGGAGGACCAGGGCCAGAACACCTGTCTGTTCTCCACCGAGTTCTCCCTGCGGATGATGGCCGACATCCAGGAGTGGTTCATCGCGAACCAGGTCCGCAACTTCTACTCGGTGTCCATCTCCGGTTACCACATCGCCGAAGCCGGGGCCAACCCCATCAGCCAGCTGGCCTTCACCCTGGCCAACGGCTTCACCTACGTCGAGGCCTACCTCGCCCGCGGCATGCGCATCGACGACTTCGCCCCGAACCTGTCGTTCTTCTTCTCCAACGGCATGGACCCCGAGTACGCGGTCCTCGGCCGGGTCGCCCGCCGCATCTGGGCCGTCGCGATGAGGGAGAAGTACGGCGCGAACGACCGCTCGCAGAAGCTGAAGTACCACGTCCAGACCTCCGGCCGCTCCCTGCACGCCCAGGAGATGGACTTCAACGACATCCGCACCACCCTCCAGGCCCTCATCGCGATCTACGACAACTGCAACAGCCTGCACACCAACGCCTACGACGAGGCCGTCACCACCCCCACCGAGGACTCCGTGCGCCGGGCCCTGGCCATCCAGTTGATCATCAACCGGGAGTGGGGCCTGGCCATGAACGAGAACCCCCTGCAGGGGTCGTTCATCATCGACGAACTCACCGACCTGGTGGAGGAGGCGGTCCTCCAGGAGTTCGAGCGGATCAGCGAACGCGGCGGTGTGCTCGGCGCGATGGAGACCGGTTACCAGCGCGGCCGTATCCAGGACGAGTCGATGCTCTACGAGCAGCGCAAGCACGACGGCACCCTGCCCCTCATCGGCGTCAACACCTTCCGCAACCCCCACGCCGACACCGCCGAGCCCGGCGTCATCGAGCTGGCTCGCGCCACCGAGGCGGAGAAGCAGTCCCAGCTGGAGCGCGTGCGGGAGTACCAGGCCCGCCACCGGGACCCGGCCCACGCCGCCCTGACCGCCCTCAAGGACGCGGCGGTGAGCGGCCGCAACGTCTTCGCCGTTCTCATGGATGCCGCCCGGGTCTGCTCGCTCCAGCAGATCACCGAGGCGTTCTTCGAGGTCGGCGGCCAGTACCGCCGCAACGTCTGAACCGAGCCAGTAAACCGCCGCAACGTGAAGCAAGCCCGCAAGCCCCGCGCGGCACCACGCGCGGGGCCCAGCAGATAGGACCCCGGATGGATCCCGTCACCCGCCTCGGCGTCGTCGGCTGCGGCCTCATGGGCTCCGGCATCGCCGAAGTCGCCGCCCACAGCGGCCTCGACGTCCGTGTCGCCGAAGCCACCCACGACGCCGTCGAAGCCGGCCGCCGCCGTATCACCGCCTCCCTCGACCGGGGCGTACGGCGCGGCAAGCTCAGCGAACAGCAGCGGGACCGGGCCCTCGCCGGGCTGTCCTTCACCCACGACCTCGGCGACATGGCCGACCGCCAGTTCGTCGTCGAGGCCGTCGCCGAGAACCGCGACATCAAGACCGACGTGCTGCGCGCCCTGGACAAGGCGGTCGAGGACCCCACGGCGATCCTCGCCACCAACACCTCCTCGATCCCCGTCGTCGACCTCGCGGTCGCCACGCAACGGCCCGCGCAGCTCATCGGCATGCACTTCTTCAACCCCGTGCCCGTCCAGCGGCTGATCGAGCTGATCCCCGCCCTCACCACCAGCGAGGAGACCCTGCGGCGCACCCGCGCCTTCGCCGCGCAGCTGGGCAAGGAGGTCATCCAGGCACCCGACCGCTCCGGATTCGTCGTCAACGCCCTGCTCGTGCCCTACCTGCTCAGCGCGGTACGGATGGTGGAGTCCGGCGGCGCCCGCCCGGAGGACATCGACCAGGGCATGGAGCTGGGCTGCGCGCACCCGATGGGGCCCCTGCGGCTGCTCGACCTCATCGGCCTCGACACCGCGCAGGCGGTGGCCGAGTCGATGTACGAGGAGTTCAAGGAGCCTCTGTACGCACCGCCCGCGCTGCTGCGCCGCATGGTCGCCGCGGGGCACCTGGGCCGCAAGAGCGGCCGGGGCTTCCACGTCTACGACACGTGAACCATGTGCCCGGTGCCCCGCGCCCCGGTGTCCCCGGTTTCCCGTACCGCCAACTCCGCACGGGGGCAACGACGTTGACCGGACGAACCGGCTGATAGCGTGACGGCGGGTCTCGTCGCGGACCGACGTGGCCGACCACCGGTGAAGAGGAAAATACCGTGAGCAAGAGGCTGGCCGAGGGCCCCATCCGGGCACTGCTCGTGGCCTACACGCCGGACGGAACGTGGCTGCGGGAACTGCGGCTGCCGGTCCCGCCCTTCCCCGGGCTGGGCATCCGTCTGGACACCTACGACGTCGTGAACGTCGACAGCGTCCTCGTCGGTGACGACGGCCGCTGGGACATCGACGTGACCTGCCTGGTGTCCGTGGACGGAGGCGTCCCCTTCACCGAGGAGCGGTGGGAGGAACTCGGCTTCGAGTCCGGCGTCTACGTCTGAGCCCGCTCCCCCCTCCCCAGCCGCTCCCTCTCCTGAGCCGCTTCCCCGTTCCGGCGGTACATGGGGGCCGTTCCCCCATGTACCGCCAGGGTCCTCCTGACACCGTGGGCACCGGTTCGACGCGCCCCCGGGTGCGCGGCCGGGACGTTCAGGCTGATGAGAGGGAACCCATGGGCAGTAAAGCGTTACTCCGGGTCGTGGTGGTGGCGGCGATGGCCGGCTCCGCGGTGACCTTGACCGGAGGGCCCGCGAGCGCGGCCACCGGTGTGTTCAAGAGCGGGACCAACGTGGTCGTGAACGCGGCGGCGGGACGCGCGAACAACATCACGGTCGGCCTGTCCGGGAGCAACGTCGTCATCCAGGACACCTCCGACACCCTGACCGCCGGCGTCGGCTGTTCGGTCCAGGGCAACGGCTCGGTGGCCTGCCCGGTGAATCTGGGCAGCGACACGGTCGTGGTCAACGCCGGTGACGGCAACGACATCATCACCAAGACCGGCAACGTCCGCGGTGATCTGAAGGGCGAGTCCGGCAACGACGTCATCAACGGCGGTCCCAGCCCGGGCAGCAACATCCTCAACGGCGGCCCGGGCAACGACACCCTGAACGGCGGTGTCACCTTCGACCTGCTCATCGGCGGCACCGGCGCCGACCGGCTCAGCGGCGGGGGCGGCACCAGCGACATCGCCAGCTACCTGGAGAGCACCTCCGGCGTCGTGGTGGACATCGACAACGCGGCCGACGACGGGATCGGCGGGGAGGGCGACAACGTCCTCACGGACGTCGAGATGGTCTACGGCAGCCAGTTCGGCGACACGCTGACCGGGGGCACGGCGGGCGACATCCTGTCCGGCTTCGGGGGCAACGACCTCCTGGTGGGAGGATCGGGCAACGACACCCTCGTCGGCGGCGCCGGCGGCGACAGCCACAGCGGTGGCGCGGGCAACGACACCCTCGACGCCGTGGACGGTGTGTTCGGGAACGACTCCCTCAACGGGGGCACCAACACCGACACGTGCACGGCCGACACGAGCGACACCAAGAGCGCCTGCGAGGCGTGAGGCTCCGCGACGGGCCGGACCGCGAGGCCGCGGTCCGGCCC
>NZ_JBHVDD010000140.1:0-14151 GCF_042802995.1 Streptomyces sp. NPDC057438 | reverse complement strand
GAGTGACCCGTCCCGGGTCACTCCGCGAACGCCTCGCACACCGCGTCGTACTCCCTCGTCCACCACACCACCAGTGCCGAGGCCGCGGGAAACTGCGGATCGGCGCGGGTGTCGCCACGCTCGTAGTGCCAGCGCAGCATCCAGAAGTCGTTGAGCCGCTCCCACCACACACGGTGCACGGCGGCCGCGAGTTCGGCCGGGCCGGCCCCCGAGGAACGCCGGTACGCGCGCGCGTAGGACCGTACGCGCGCCAGGTCCAGGGTGCCGACGGGCCGTACGAAGAAGATCACCGCCGCCCGGACCGCCTCCTCCGCGCGCGACTGCACCCCGAGCCGGTCCCAGTCGAGGATCGCGACGGGCACCTCGGGCACGTCGTCCCGGTAGAGCACGTTGAACGGGTGGAAGTCCCCGTGCACCCACCCCACCGAACCGCCCCGGGGCGGCCGCCGCCGCGCGTGCCGCTCCAGCAGCTCCCGGCGCTCCAGCAGCCGGTGCCGGGCGAGCGCGTCGAAGGCGTCGGCCGGCCGGTGCCGCCGTACCCGGTCGAGCAGGACCTCGATCAGGGCGAAGGTCGCGACGGGATCCGCGCTCTCGGACCCGAGGCTCTCCGCGGCCCTGGGAGACCGTGAAGCCTCCGTGCTCTCCGTGCCTGGCGCGGAGGGCGGCCTGTCCGGGCCGTGGCGGTGGGCCGGGGCCGGCCGCTCGCGGGCCGACGACGACGGCGACGACGGCGGTGGTGGCGACGACGGCGGTGGCGCGGGTGCCTCCGGCTGCCGCGCCGGCATCACCCGCTCCAAGGACGCGTGGACGACACCGAGCAGTGCCCCCAGGCGGCCGCACTGTCCGGGGGTGAGCTGGCCGCCGTGCCGGTGGCGTCCGTCGATCCAGGGGTGCAGGGCGTAGGCATGGCCGCCGACCACGGCGACCGTGTGGCCGTCGCGCCCGGCCAGCGGCGGGGCCACGGGCACGCCCAGGTCGGCGAGGTGCTGGGTGGCGCGGTGCTGGCGCACGATCGCGGCCGGGGCGGCGGTCTCGGGATCGAAGTGGTGTTTGAGGAAGTACCGGCCACGGGTGGTGGAGAGCCGGTAGCCGCGGTTGAGGAGCCCCTCACCGACGGGCTCGCAGGTGAGCGCGGATCCGGCGGCGTACCGCTCCAAGAGGGGGCCCAGCGGGAGCGTGTGGAGTACGGAGGGTGGTGCGGGTGAGCGCGGCACGCGCCAGATGTTAGGGCACGCGCCACTGCGCCGACCTCGCGCTTGTCACACACAGTCGTTACCGGTCACAGAGCGCTGAGAACCGAACTGTGGCTCGATGTGCAGGCGTCCGGGCCGCACGGATGGAGCAACTTCCGCAGCCGATCTCGACGCCCGCCTCCGGTGAAGTCTTCCCGTGGCCGGGGTGGCCGGGATAACGTGCCCGTGTTCCGGCCCCCTGCCAGGCTGTTAACCAGTGCTGTGACCAGCAGCTGTTCCCGACAGACGCGATCCTCTTGGACCTCCTAGTACCGAATTACTTGGAAATCCAAGGAAAATCGCAGGTCAATAGGGGTTTCACAGGAATGTGGAGCACTGGGTAACGTGCCTCGTGCAGGGCGCTCGCCGGGGCACCTGTCACGTCTGTTCCCGGCCAAGGGCACCCACCCCGTGCACGGGCACCGGGATCAGGCGAGCCGCACTGGTCACCCGGCAACCCCGGGGGCCGGACCGACGGAGGAGCACACGTGACCGTGGAGAGCACTGCCGCGCGCAAGCCGCGACGCAGCGCCGCAGGCAAGACCGGCACCACCGGCAGCAAGGCGGCCGGCACCACCGGCACCAGGCGCGCCGCCACTGCCAAGAAGCCGACCGACGCCCAGCCCGAACTCGTTCAGCTGCTGACGCCCGAGGGCAAGCGCGTCAGGAACGCCGAGTACGACCCCTTCGTCGCGGACATCACCGCCGACGAGCTGCGGGGCCTGTACCGCGACATGGTGCTGACCCGTCGCTTCGACGCCGAGGCCACCTCCCTGCAGCGCCAGGGCGAGCTGGGCCTGTGGGCCTCGCTCCTCGGCCAGGAGGCCGCCCAGATCGGCTCCGGCCGGGCCACCCGCGAGGACGACTACGTCTTCCCGACCTACCGCGAGCACGGCGTCGCCTGGTGCCGCGGTGTCGACCCGACCAACCTGCTGGGCATGTTCCGCGGCGTGAACAACGGCGGCTGGGACCCGAACAGCAACAACTTCCACCTCTACACGATCGTCATCGGCTCCCAGACGCTGCACGCGACCGGATATGCCATGGGCATCGCCAAGGACGGCGCCGACTCGGCGGTCGTCGCCTACTTCGGTGACGGCGCCTCCAGCCAGGGCGACGTCGCCGAGGCCTTCACCTTCTCCGCGGTCTACAACGCGCCGGTCGTGTTCTTCTGCCAGAACAACCAGTGGGCCATCTCGGAGCCCACCGAGAAGCAGACCCGCGTCCCGCTGTACCAGCGGGCCCAGGGCTTCGGCTTCCCCGGCGTCCGCGTCGACGGCAACGACGTGCTGGGCTGTCTCGCCGTCACCAAGTGGGCGCTGGAGCGCGCCCGCCGGGGCGAGGGCCCCACCCTGGTGGAGGCGTACACCTACCGCATGGGCGCCCACACCACCTCCGACGACCCCACCCGCTACCGCCACGACGACGAGCGTGTGGCCTGGGAGGCCAAGGACCCGATCGCGCGCCTGCGCACGTATCTGGAGTCCGAAACCGACACGAACGAGGGATTCTTCGCGGAACTCGAAGCGGAGAGCGAGGCGTTGGGAAGGCGAGTGCGCGAAGTGGTGCGTGCCATGCCCGACCCGGACCACTTCGCCATCTTCGAGAACGCGTACGCGGACGGACACGCGCTCGTGGACGAGGAGCGCGCCCAGTTCGCCGCGTACCAGGCGTCGTTCGCCGATGTGGACGAAGAGGAGGGCAAGTAGCGATGAGCACGCAGACAGCCGCGCAGACGGCGGCGCAGACCGCCGGGCCATCCGCCGCGAAGAGCATGGCGATCGCCAAGGCGATCAACGAATCGCTGCGCAGAGCCCTCGAAGCCGACCCCAAGGTCCTCGTCATGGGCGAGGACGTCGGCAAGCTCGGCGGGGTGTTCCGGGTGACGGACGGCCTGCAGAAGGACTTCGGCGAGGACCGGGTGATCGACACCCCGCTCGCCGAGTCGGGCATCGTCGGCACCGCCATCGGCCTCGCCCTGCGCGGGTACCGCCCGGTGGTCGAGATCCAGTTCGACGGCTTCGTCTTCCCCGCGTACGACCAGATCGTCACCCAGCTCGCCAAGATGCACGCGCGCTCGCTGGGCAAGGTCAAGCTCCCCGTCGTCGTCCGTATCCCCTACGGCGGCGGCATCGGCGCGGTAGAGCACCACTCCGAGTCCCCGGAGGCGCTGTTCGCGCACGTGGCGGGCCTGAAGGTGGTCTCGCCGTCGAACGCGTCGGACGCCTACTGGATGATGCAGCAGGCCATCCAGAGCGACGACCCGGTGATCTTCTTCGAGCCCAAGCGGCGCTACTGGGACAAGGCCGAGGTCAACCCCGAGGCCATCCCCGGCCCGCTGCACAAGGCCCGGGTCGTCCGCGAGGGCACCGACCTCACGCTCGCCGCGTACGGCCCGATGGTGAAGCTCTGCCAGGAGGTCGCCGACGCGGCGGCCGAGGAGGGCCGCGCCCTGGAGATCCTGGACCTGCGGTCGGTGTCCCCGCTGGACTTCGACTCGATCCAGGCATCCGTGGAGCGGACCGGCCGGCTGATCGTGGTCCACGAGGCCCCGGTCTTCTTCGGCTCCGGCGCGGAGATCGCCGCCCGCATCACCGAGCGGTGCTTCTACCACCTGGAGGCCCCCGTCCTCCGCGTCGGCGGGTACCACGCCCCCTATCCGCCGGCCCGGCTGGAGGAGGAGTACCTGCCGAATCTGGACCGGGTGCTCGACGCCGTCGACCGCTCGCTGGCGTACTGAGGGAGAGGTCCGTGACGACGATGACAGACACGTCTCCGCGCGAGTTCAAGATGCCCGACGTGGGCGAGGGACTCACCGAGGCCGAGATCCTCAAGTGGTACGTCCAGCCCGGTGACACCGTCACCGACGGCCAGGTCGTCTGCGAGGTCGAGACGGCGAAGGCGGCCGTCGAACTGCCCATCCCGTACGACGGTGTCGTACGCGCCCTGCACTTCCCCGAGGGCACCACGGTCGACGTCGGCACGTCGATCATCGCGGTGGACGTGGCGGGCGGCGGGGCCCCCGCACCCGCCACCCCCGCGTCGGAAGCGGCCCCGGCCGAGGCCGCCGCGCCCGCCCGGCCCGCCGCGAAGCCCCAGCCGGCGGCCAGGAAGCCCGAGGGCCGCAAGCCGGTCCTCGTCGGCTACGGCGTCGCTGAGTCGTCCACCAAGCGCCGCCCCCGCAAGGGGACCCCGCCCGTGGCGGCGCCCGCCGAGAACACCCTGTACGCAGCCACCGCGATCCAGTCCGTCCAGGGCGAGCTGAACGGACACGGTCACACCGGCGGCGGGCCGCGCCCGCTGGCGAAGCCGCCGGTCCGCAAGCTGGCCAAGGACCTCGGGGTGGACCTGGCGACAATCACCCCGTCCGGCCCGGACGGCGTGATCACTCGCGAGGACGTCCACGCGGCCGTCGCCCCGCCGAAGGCTCCCGAGCCGGTGACTCAGGCACCCACGGCCCCGGCCGCTCCCGCCGCCTCCGTCGCGGCTCCGGCCCCGGTGGCGTCGTACGACGGCGCGCGCGAGACCCGGATCCCGGTGAAGGGGGTCCGGAAGGCGACGGCGGCGGCGATGGTCGGCTCGGCCTTCACCGCGCCGCACGTCACGGAGTTCGTGACGGTCGACGTGACGCGCACGATGAAGCTGGTCGAGGAACTGAAGCAGGACAAGGACCTGGCGGGTCTCCGGGTCAATCCGCTGCTGCTGATCGCCAAGGCGCTGCTCGTGGCCATCAGGCGCAACCCGGAGATCAACGCCTCCTGGGACGAGGCCGCCCAGGAGATCGTGGTCAAGCACTACGTGAACCTGGGGATCGCGGCGGCCACCCCGCGCGGTCTGATCGTCCCGAACATCAAGGACGCCCACGCCAAGACACTGCCCCAGCTGGCGGAGTCGCTGGGCGAACTGGTCTCGACGGCGAAGGAGGGCCGCACCAGCCCCGCCGCGATGCAGGGCGGCACGCTCACCATCACCAACGTCGGGGTCTTCGGCATCGACACCGGCACGCCGATCCTCAACCCCGGCGAGTCCGCGATCCTCGCGGTCGGCTCGATCAAGCCGCAGCCGTGGGTCCACAAGGGCAAGGTGAAGCCCCGTCAGGTCACCACCCTGGCGCTCTCCTTCGACCACCGCCTGGTCGACGGGGAGCTGGGGTCCAAGGTGCTGGCGGACGTGGCGGCGATTCTCGAGCAGCCGAAGAGGCTGATCACGTGGGCGTGAGGCCCTCGACCGAGTAGGCTGACAGCTAAGGGCCGGTCGCAAATTCCTCTTGCGACCGGCCCTTTTCCTCGCCTGCGCTCAGACGCCGTCAGCGCCGATGGAGCACATACACAGGCGCCCCGTCCTCCGCCGCGCCCATCGGATGGATGCAGGCGTGCTTGCGCAGCAGCCGGAGGCATTCGTTGACGCGGTGCACGGACAGCCCCGTACGCGCCGCGATCGCCTCCAGCGGCTGCCGCAGCTCACCCTTCTCGACCAGTACGGGGGCGATCACCACGGCCACCGTCCACACGTCCTCGGTCACGGACAGCCGCTCCCGCCAGTCGGCCAGGACGGTCTCCGTGGTGGGCTGTACCGAGAAGGCGGTGGCGTCCGGCACCGGCCGGTCGGTGACCAGGACGTCGAGCCGGTTCGCGATGCGTTCCATGGCCTGGGCGATGACGGTGAGGGTGGTGCGTTGGGTCTCGACCATCTCCTGCTGTGTCGCCGCGATCTGCTCCTGCAGGGCGAGTGCCCTGTGCTGGGTGGCGGCGAGCTGTTCGTCCAGCTGCAGGTTGCGCTCCTCCAGCCGGACGATGGCTTCGGCGACCTGTTCGGGCATGGCGTAGGCGATGGCCGCACCCGGCTCGGAGGGTTGTACCTCGGCCTCCTCCAGGGTGTAGGAACCCTCGCGCTGAACGGTCTCGATCACCTCGGCGACCCAGCGTTTGAAGGGGGCGCACTCCGGCTTGGTGCAGGCGCTGACGAGAAGGATCAGACCCTGGAGGTCGATGAGATTCAGGTCTCGTCGCCACTCTCTACCTGCGGGAATGCCGAGACCGTGACTTCCAGTCAGTGTCTCGAGAGACTCTCGGTGGTTCTCCGGGACGTGGTCGAGAAGAGCCTTGCGAGGCGTGGTGTAACCCAACTGCGTGCAGACGTCCACTGCCGGGAACCAGTGTGTCCCGTCCGGCATCGTCAGTCGGCGGACGCGGGCTCCGGTAGCGGCGTAGACGAAGTCGCCGATGTCGAGCGCATCCTCCTGCCGCATGTGAGGGTCAGGTTGGTGCTTGCTGGGTTCGATCATGTGAACCACCTCCGCTGCGGAACGTAAGGCGGAGGAAATCGAATATGCCAGCTGGGTTGGCCATGTTCACTATTGCGGGTCAAACAAGCCTGATCGGCTTGCGCGGGAAACGGGAAGGGGGCCACCGCGGTGAGCGGTGGCCCCCTTCCCGTGCGATGCCCGGGTCGCCTACAGGGTGGCGAACCCGTAGTCCATGAGCTTCTTCACGTCCGCCATGCGCGTGGTCTCGTTGGTGGAGGTGAGGACGGTGCCCATGACGGTCTTGCCGCTGCGGGTGGCCGCGAAGACGAGGCAGTACTTGGCCTCGGTGCCCGAACCGGTCTTGATACCGATCGTGCCCTTCCAGCCGAGCAGCAGGTTGGTGTTGTTCCATGCCGCCATGGTGCGGGTGCTGCCGGTCTTGGTGATCGTCTTCGCCGTGTACGACTTCGTCGCCACGATCTTCTTGAAGGTCGCGTTCTTCATGACGTCGCGCGCGAGTTTGGTGAGGTCACGCGGGGTCGAGGCGTTCGCGCCCCTGCTGATGCCGTCGAACGAGTCGAACTTGGTGTTCGTCATGCCGAGGTTCTTGGCCGTGGTGTTCATCTTGGCGATGAAGTTCTTGGTGCGGGCCGCGACCGTCGAGCCGGAACCGTACTTGTCGGCCAGCGCCATGGCGGCCTCGCAGCCCGACTTCAGCATCATCCCGTACAGCAACTGACGGACCGTGACCTTGTCGCCGACGATCAGATTGGCCGACGAAGCACCGTTCTTGACGATGTAGTCGCTGTACGCCCCCTTGATCGTCACCTTGGCGTCGAGGTTCAGGTTCGGCTGTGCCAGTACGACCTTGGCGGTCATGATCTTCGTGGTGGAGGCGGTGAGCCTCTTGGTGTCAGCGGCCTTGGTGAAGAGGGTCTTGCCGTTGGCACTGTTCATCACGAACCCGCCCTTGGCGGTGATCGTGGGCTTCGCGGGGGCGGCCTGTGCGGGCGCGGAGCCCACGACTCCTGTCGCGATCATCGCGCCGGTGGTCACGACGACTGCAGCGGCTCTGCGGACACGTACGCCCTTTATGGCGGTAATCAAGTCAAATACCCCGATTGCGTCAAATGTCTGTGGAGCGCGGCCACTTGGGCTCCGGGTTTCGGGCAAGCGGGGCCGCTTCTCGTGTGACAAGTGAGTAGCACAAAAGGTTGCGCTCCGGGTGGTGCGGAGGGCAATTCAGGCCCACCTCACACCCCTTCGGCAGCCTTAGGGCGGCTTTTCGTCCGGATCGTGGACGGCGACGGCGATGCGTACGTGTTGTATCTATGCTGTGGACATGGCTTCCGCCCCCGCTCCCTCCGCCGCCCGCACCCTCACCACCCCTGCGCCCGCCGTGAAGCAGCCCCCCGCCGCCGACCGCGTCTACACCCACGTCAAGCAGGGGGTCCTGGAGCGTCGTTACGAGGGCGGCACGCTGCTCACCGAGGGCGAGCTGGCCGAAGCGGTCGGCGTGTCCCGGACGCCGGTGCGGGAGGCGCTGCTGCGGCTGGAGGTCGAAGGGCTGATCAAGCTCTATCCGAAGAAGGGCGCCCTGGTGCTGCCCGTGTCCGCGCAGGAGATCGCGGACGTCGTCGAGACCCGGCAGCTGGTCGAGGAGCATGCGGTCCGCAAGGCGGTCCCCGCCTCGCCCCGCCTCCTCGCCCGGCTGGAGGAACTGCTGGACCAGCAGAAGGCCCAGGCCGCCGCCGGGGATCTGGCCGCGGCGGCCGTGACCGACCGCTGTTTCCACGCCGAGATCGTCCGCAGCGGGGGCAACGAGATCCTCTCCCGCCTCTACGACCAACTCCGCGACCGGCAGCTGCGGATGGGCGTCGCCGTGATGCACGCCCACCCCGACCGCATCACCAAGGCGCTCCACGAGCACGAGGAGATCCTCGGGGCGCTGCGCGCAGGTGACGCGGAGGCGGCCGTGGCGCTCGTGCACGGGCACGTCAACTGGTTCTCCAACCTGGCGCGGGGGGAGCTGCGTTGAGCCGCCCCGTCATGTCCTCGTCCGCCGGGTCCCTGCCCGGTGACCCGCCCGGCGGCCGCCGGGCCCTCGCCGTCTGGGGCGTGGGCGTCTCCGTCTACTTCGTGGCCGTCATCTTCCGTACGTCGCTGGGCGTGGCCGGCCTCGACGCCGCCGACCGCTTCCAGGTGGGCGCCTCCGCCCTGTCGACCTTCTCGATCCTGCAGCTCCTGGTCTACGCGGGCATGCAGATACCCGTCGGCCTGCTGGTCGACCGGCTCGGCACCAAGAAGGTGCTGACCCTGGGCGTCCTGCTGTTCACGGCCGGCCAGATCGGCTTCGCGCTGTCGCCGTCGTACGGCACGGCGCTGGCGTCGCGGGCCCTGCTGGGCTGCGGTGACGCGATGACGTTCATCAGCGTGCTGCGGCTGGGCAGCCGCTGGTTCCCGGCCCGGCGCGGACCGATGATCGCGCAGATGGCGGGCCTGGCCGGCATGGCGGGCAACCTGGTCTCGACGCTGCTGCTGGCCCGTCTGCTGCACGGGGTGGGCTGGACGGCGGCGTTCGCGGGCAGCTCGGTCGCCGGCCTCGTCGTCCTCGTCCTGACCCTGCTGTTCCTGAAGGACCACCCCGAGGGCCACGAGCCGGAGCCCTTCCCGCACCACGGGGCCGCGTACGTGCGGCGGCAGATCGCGGCGTCCTGGCGGGAGCCCGGCACCCGGCTCGGGATGTGGGTGCACTTCACCACCCAGTTCCCGGCGATGGTGTTCCTGCTGCTGTGGGGGCTGCCGTTCCTGGTCCAGGCGCAGGGCCTCAGCCGTGGCACCGCCGGTGAACTG
Source organism: Streptomyces sp. NPDC057438 (assembly GCF_042802995.1). Lineage (NCBI taxonomy): Bacteria > Bacillati > Actinomycetota > Actinomycetes > Kitasatosporales > Streptomycetaceae > Streptomyces > Streptomyces sp. NPDC057438. The sequence continues at coordinate 4,821 of NZ_JBHVDD010000140.1, read as the reverse complement.
CTCACCCTCGTCGTCCTGTCCAACATGGTCGTCGGACTGGTGTACGGCCAAGTCGTCGCCCGGCACCACACGGCGCGGCTGCCGCTGGCGCTCGGCACGGTCCTCGCGACGGCGGCGGTGTGGGCGGCCACGATCCTGTACCCCGGGGGCCATGCCCCGATGTGGCTCCTGGTCGTCCTCTGCGGGGTGCTCGGCGCCTGCGGACCTGCCTCGATGCTGGGCTTCGACTTCGCCCGCCCGGCGAACCCGCCGGAGCGTCAGGGCACCGCCTCCGGAATCACGAACATGGGTGGTTTCGTCGCCTCCATGACCACCCTCCTCGCGGTCGGCGTCCTGCTCGACCTGACCGGCGACGACTACCGCATCGCCTTCTCCGCCGTCTTCGTCCTCCAGGCCCTCGGCCTCGCGCAGATCCTCCGTCTGCGGGGCCGAGCGGCCCGCCGCGAGAGGGAACGCCTGGTGGCGAGCCGGGTGGAGACGGTGCACGTCCCGGTGTGAGGGCCGGGCGTCTCGCAGGCCCGGTGGCGCGCGGTGGCTAGACGGTCACCGCGAACGCGCGCAGGATCGCCGCGATCAGGTGGGGGTCGCCCTCGGCCTTGATGCGATCGGCGACGAGGTCGGCGGTGACACGGCCGCAGGCCAGCCGGACGTAGGTCTCCCAGTCGAGGGTGAGGGCGGCGGCGGGGCCCAGGGCCGGGGAGGTCTCCAGGGTGCCGCGGCCCTGCATGTCGACGCGGACGGTGCGGATGAACTCCACCGGGCCGTGCACGTCGAAGACGACCGCCGAACTGCGGGGCGCCTGCGCGTCCTCGGCGACGACCTTCGGCAGGACGGAGAGCAGCTCGTCCCGGACGACGTACGCGCCCGGCGAGTCCAGGTTCCCCGGCTGCCCCAGCGCGGCGCGCAGGTCCTGTTCGTGGACCCATACGTCGAACGCGCGGTTCCGCATGGCCTGTTCGAGGGTCACTTCCGTGCCGAGCGGGCCACGGACCTTGTGCCCCGGGTCCCGTGACTCGTTGCGCAGCTGACGGTTGCGCCGGATGATCGTGTACTCCAGCTCGGAGGTCATCTCCGGCGCGGTGTGGTGACGGCGGGCGTCGACCTGCATCTCCATGTACCGCTGGTGCTCGGTCCGGACGTGGTACAGGTCGCGCGGGAGGGTGTGGATGGGCCGCGGGTCGCCGAGCATCTCGCAGTCCAGGCCGATGACATGGGAGACCACGTCGCGCACCGACCAGGCGGGGCACGGCGTCCGCCGGTTCCACTCGCCCTCCACGAGCGGCGACACCAGCTCGGATATCGCGTCCACGGAGTGGGTCCAGGCGTCGGCGTAGGGCTGAAGAGTGGGATGCAGACTCACGGAAACGGGACCCCTCGGGCGGTCGGTACCTGTCAGTACGGTCGGTGCGTGATGGGTATGTGGGTGGCGGTTTCGGTGGGGGCGTCGGCGTTGACGGCGGTGAGTGGGCGTCGGCGGCTGTCGGTGGGTGTTCTGGAACGTTAAGTTACGCTGCTGCGAGGCACCCCGGCAGTGCTTTGGTGTGACGATCGTAGGCCGGTGTGGACGGCTCGAATGCCAGGACGGTGGTAGTGTGCGCGCCTCGCTCATCCAGATCGGTGTAGAAGAGGGTGAATCGACCGATTCGCGCAGGCGGCGCGTGGCCTCGCTGGTGCGGGAGCAGGCCGGTGCCGATCTGGTCGTCCTGCCGGAGCTGTGGACCACCGGCGCATTCGCGTTCGAATCCTTCACCACGGCGGCCGAACCGCTGGAGGGGCCGACGTACAAGGCGATGGCCGAGGCGGCGAGGGACGCGGGCGTATGGCTGCACGCGGGCTCGATCCCGGAACGTGACCCTGACGGGCCCCTCTACAACACCTCCCTGGTCTTCTCACCGTCCGGTGATCTCGCAGCCGCCTACCGCAAGATCCACCGCTTCGGCTTCGACCAGGGCGAGGCCGTGCTGATGGGCGCGGGCTCGGAGCTGGTGACGCTCCGCCTGGCCGGCACGACCGTCGGCCTCGCCACCTGCTACGACCTCCGCTTCCCCGAGCTGTTCCGCGGGCTCGTCGACGCGGGCGCCGAGACCTTCGTGCTGTCGGCGGGCTGGCCGGAGCGGCGGCGGGCGCACTGGACGCTGCTGGCGCGGGCGCGGGCCGTGGAGAACCAGGCGTACGTCCTCGCCTGCGGAACGGCCGGTACGCACGCGGGAGTCGCCCAGGCGGGCCACTCGATCGTGGTCGACCCCTGGGGCGAGGTGCTGGCGGAGGCGGGCCCCGGTGAGGAGGTCCTCACGGTGGAGTTCGACCCGGCGAGGGTGGCCGCCACCCGCGAACAGTTCCCGGCCCTGAAGGACAGGCTGCTGGGGCTGGAGCCGCCGCGCCGCTGAGCCCCGCCGGGAGCGGCCTGCCCCTGTGCCGGGCCGCGCTGCTCCCGTCGCCGGTCGTCAGTCGTCCCTTTCCCGCTCCGCCAGGTTGATCACGCACACCGTGACGGCGATGAGCAGCGCCGGGTCCGCGTCGTCGCGGACGACGTCGAGGCCGTAGGTCTCGCGGACCCGCAGCCACCTGCGGGAGATGTGCGCGAGGAGTTCGCCGTCGTACTCGACCACGAACTCACGGTCGAGGATCTTTCCGCTGACGTCGAGCTCGGTGCCGTCGGCGAGGGAGACCCGGTAGTGGTTGCGCAGGAGGGAGAGGCGTTTGCGGCGGACGGTGGCCAGGGGCTCGCCGTCGCGTTCGACGACCATCGTGTCGCGCAGGGCGAACATCTTGCGGCGGATGTCGATCAGGACCCGCCCCTGGGTGTCCTTCAGCTCGAAGGTGTCCCGCAGCCGCATGGCCTTGCCGTCGACGAGGAAGGCCTTCGTGCCGTGCTCGTCCTCGATCCAGTAGTCGTCACCGATGCCGAGGAGCCGGTCGCGTACGAGGAATCTCATGCCCTGAGGCGTTCCCCGCGACCGGCTCCGAAACATCGGCGGTAGGCCGAAGGTGGCTACCCGGTGACCTGGTGCTGCCCCGGTGCCCCGGTAGTCCGGTGACCCGCGTCCGGTGCCGTCGGCACCCGTGAGCTCAGTAGCCCTGGTACCCGCCCCGCTGCCGGTCCTCGTCGACCACCTGTGTCGTGGGCGGTACCACCACCCGCCGGCGCCTGGCGATGCTGCTGAAGGTGGCGACACCGATCAGCCCGACGATCATGAAGATGACGCCGACCAGGTCGAGGTTGACCCCCTGCATGTCCCAGTCGGTGGCGAACGTGAGGATGGCCCCCACGGCGATCAGGATGATGCACCCGCCCAGGCCCATGAGTGTTCCCTCCAGTGTCCGGTTGGGTCGGCCGGTCGTTCCGGTCGTTCGGTCCTACCGGTTGACATCGGGTACCCGGACAGGCCGCTCAGTAACAGCCGTTGGGGGACTGACCCGGGGTCAGCCCTCCAGGAAGGCCGCCAGCGCGTTCGCCAGGAGGTAGGGGTCCTTCGCGCCGCACAGCTCGCGGACGCTGTGCATCGAGAGGATGGCGACGCCGATGTCCACGGTGCGGATGCCGTGGCGGGCGGCCGTGATGGGGCCGATGGTGGTGCCGCAGGGCATGGAGTTGTTGGAGACGAAGGTCTGCAACGGCACGCCGGCCTTCTCGCAGGCGGCGGCGAAGACAGCGCGGCCCGAACCGTCCGTGGCGTAGCGGTTGTTGACGTTGACCTTCAGGATCGGGCCGGCGTCCGCGCGGGGGTGGTGCGTCGGGTCGTGGCGCTCCGCGTAGTTGGGGTGGACGGCGTGCCCGGTGTCGGAGGAGAGACAGACCGTGCCGGCGAAGGCGCGCGCCCGGTCCTCGTAGGAGCCGCCGCGGGCGAAGACCGAGCGCTCCAGCACCCCGCCGAGCAGCGGGCCGTCCGCGCCGGTGTCCGACTGGGAGCCGTTCTCCTCGTGGTCGAAGGCGGCGAGGACGGGGATGTACGGCAGGCCGTCGCCGGCGCCGGCGACCGACGCGAGGGCGGCCGTACCGGCGTGCACGGAGAGGAGGTTGTCCATCCGGGGGCCGGCGAGCAGGTCGTTGTCGCGGCCCAGGTACGCGGGGGGCTCTACGGAGTGGGTCATCAGGTCCCAGCCGGTCACCTCGCCGGCGGGGATGCCCGCCTCCTCCTCCAGGAAGGCGATCAGGTCGCCGTCGCGGACGTCGTCGCCGAGGCCCCAGACGGGCTGGAGGTGACGCTGCTTGTCGAGCTTCAGGCCGTCGGAGGTGACGTTGCGGTCGAGGTGGATGGCGAGCTGGGGGACGCGCAGGAGCGGTCTGTCGACGTTGACGAGGCGGGTGGTGCCGTCGCGCAGGGAGAGCCGGCCCGCGAGGCCGAGGTCGCGGTCGAGCCAGGAGTTGAGCAGCGGGCCGCCGTAGATCTCCACGGCGACCTGGCGCCAGCCGTGCGCACCGCTGTCGGGGCGGGGCTTGACCCGCAGATTGGGGGAGTCGGTGTGGGCGCCGATGATGCGGAACGGGGTGTGGGGGGCGGCGCCCTCCGGCACGTACCAGGCGATGATCGCGCCGCCGCGCAGCACGTACTTCCCGCCCAGCGAGCCGTCCCACGCGTCGGTCTCCGCGACCTGCCGGAAGCCTGCCTTCTCCAGCCGCTCCGCGGCGCTCGCCACCGCGTGGTACGGGGTCGGGCTGCTCGCCAGGAAGGTCATGAGGTCGTCGGTGTGGCCGCGGTCGAAGCGTGGGGGTGTGCGCATGGGGTTCACCTTAACGACGTACGAGGGCCCGCTCCCGTGGGATGGGAGCGGGCCCTCGTGGCGGGCGGGCGGAGGAGGGGGCGCCGGACGGACAGGCAG